>NZ_JAPVLS010000058.1:0-1543 GCF_027158125.1 Streptomyces sp. H39-C1 | reverse complement strand
TATTGGCGGAACCCAGAGTTGCTGGGTGGTCGTCACCATGCACACGGCGTCGCCGAGCTAGAGTATCCTCGTCCAGCATCCGCGCATCTCCCGGCGCCCCCAATTCCCTCAGATCAGCGGCGAGGTTAGTAGCCGAGGCAGATGTTGCTGGGTGGTCGTCACCATGCACACGGCGTCGCCGCGCCAGAGTATCCTCGTCCAGCATCCGCGCGTCCGCCAATTTTCCGAGGCGCCGAAGGTCGATTGCTAAGCTACTTGCAGAACTCAATGTGGCCGGATCATCCTCTCCTCGAATTTGCTTATCTTTGGCAAACAAAATCGCGTGCAGGCGGCGCGCTTCCTCATATTCACCAAGATCGCGCCATGCACGTGCAAGGTTATGCGTGGCCCAAGTTGTGTGCTCGTCGTCCGGGCCGAGCCAGCTGCGCCATTGCCGTACTAGGCTTATAGAAAACTCCCTAGCCGCTTTCGCGTCACCTCGACTCAGCAAATACCAAACCGCTTCGCAGGCGGCATCCCGCACCCCAGGGTTGCTTGATGCTCCCGGACCAGTAGAAATTAGATGAGGGAGCAGTTGTGCCCACGCAGGCCAAGTGACGGAATTCTCAGGTTCCCTTGGATTTGCAGTAGCCAAAACCCTGTCCACCTGACCGCGGAATAACTCCTGCTCTTCAGCCACCATTTGATCGCGTAGTACTGATTGCACCAGGGGATGAACGAGCAGCCCATCAGGAAGCATCTTTGCCAGTCCGAAGCCGAGCAGCAGACCCGCAGCTTGGTGCAGGCGCACCACGTCACGAACTGTCGTCGCGAGAGGGTTAAGCAATACAGCTTCTGACGCCGAGAACCAGGTTAGTGGAATTGGCTCCGACCCCATGAAGGCGCACAACTGCAATAGTTGCAGAGCAGATTCATTTCGCTGCCGCAAGCGATCGCTCGATAGACGTACAGCAGCACCCAACGGTACCGGATAAGAAGGAGGTAGTCCTTCATTCATTATTTGCGCCGCACTGGTAGAGAGTAGTCGCAGATAGTCCTCAACTGGCAATCTGGTCTCTGTCAGAAGTCCCACGGCTTGGGCGAGCGCTAGAGGTAAGTCTCCTAGAGCGTCCGCTAGCTCGCTCGCTTGATTCTCGTTTAGATTGCTAATTCCACCCCGCAGGAGGGAAATAGATTCCGCACGCGTGAATACTTCTACCTCAATTGGCATTGCCATCTCCTGCCATTTAAAATTCTTAGTGGTGATGATTATATGGCCCGGGCCCTGCGGAATCCAGGGAGCCAAATCCGCGACGATCTCAACATTATCGAATATCACCAACCATCTGTTGCGTTGGCGTAGCCAGGTCTTGAGCTCGATAACTGAGCGTCTTACGTCGGTCCCAGCGTCGACCAATCTGCAGTTCACTGCGAGTGTAGTAGGGTCGGGGACTGGCGCGGTGGCTGACGCTCCGTTTCCAGTCCCCGCCGCTTCAAACCGTGCATGCAGTTCTCCCGCACACGGCTTTCCGACATCGTTCACCGGCTGGCATGCGCCGTCGCC
>NZ_JAPVLS010000057.1:0-64948 GCF_027158125.1 Streptomyces sp. H39-C1 | reverse complement strand
ACCGGGCGGACCTGCCCGCCGACGCGGACGGCTCCGCCAGCGCCCCGTACCCGGGCCTGGCCGCCCTCGGCACCCTCGACGGCGCCCGGCTGATGCTCAACCTCGAAGCGGTGCCCGGCATCGTGTCGCTGACCGGAGCCCGCGCCGACCGTGAGGCGGTTCTCGCCTCCGTCGCCGCCGAACTCGCCACCAACGGCTGGTCGGACCGGATGACGGTGACGCTTGTGGGCTTCGCCGAGGACCTCACGGCCCTCGCGCCGGCCAGGATCCGGCACCTCGCTGACGTCCCCGAGGTCCTCGAGACGATGGCCGCCGAGACCGCGCAGCGCTCCGCCGCGCTGCGGACCGCAGGACAGGACAACGTACTGACCGGCCGGACCGGCAGCGCCCAGCACACCCAGCGCTCCCCGCACCTCGTCCTGATCGCCACCGAGCCCACCGAGGAGGAGGCCGACCGGCTCGCCGAACTCGCCGCCGACTCCGGCCGGCTGGGCATCGGCTACCTCGTCGCGTCGGCCCGGGACGACCTGCCGGGCGCCGCCTGGGCGCTCGAGGTCACCTCGGCGGGCCGGCTGCTCGCCCCGCTCCTCGGTCTGGACCTGGAGGCACAGCTGCTCCCGGCCGCCCAGTACGAGGCGATCCTCGGGCTGTTCGCGGCGGCCGACCCGGACCGCGAACCGTCCGCCTCCGTGCCGCCGTTCATGGTCGACCTCACCGACCAGGGCCGGCCCGGGGTGTACGCCCGCCTCCTCGGCCCGTTCGAACTCATCGGCCTCGAAACCCCGGAGGCCGGGCGCAGCCTGCTCCTCCACGAGGCGCTGGCGCTGCTCCTGCTGCACCGTGAGGGCGTCCACCCGCGGGTGCTGGCCTCCGCGCTCTGGCCGCGCGGCGTCACCGACGACGTGCGCGACGCGCTCATCGACCGGCTGCGCGACTGGCTCGGCACCGACGCCGACGGCTCGTCGCGGATGTCGTACGACGCCACCGGCCGCCTCGTGCTGTCCAGCACGGTCGTCTCCGACTGGGACGTCCTGCAGACCCTGCACCACGCGGCCTCCGAGGGCCCGGGCGCCGACGATCCGCAGACCCGCCGCCGGCTGCTGGCCGACGCCCTCGCGCTGGCCCGCGGCTCCCTCCTGGAGGACCGCGCCCCGGGCCGCTACGGCTGGCTCGCCCACGAGATCGTCGACGCCCAGCACCCGGTCCTCGTCGCGGAGGTCGCCCTCGCCCTGGCGGGCCTGCACCTCGACGCGGGCAAGCCGAAGGCCGCCGTCGCCGCCGTGCAGACCGCCCTGGCGGTCACCGGCTCCGACGAGCGCCTCTGGCTCGCCCTCCTGCACGCGACCCACGCCACCGGCGACCCGGCCCGCCTCGAAGCCGCCGCCGAATCCCTCCTGGCCCGCAACCACACCCTCAACGGCGCGGCCCGCGGCCTGCCGCCCCGCGTCGAAGCCCTGCTGGACGAACTCCTTCCGTCCTGGCGCGGCAGCATCGGCAGTATCGCCAACTGAACGATCGCCAACTGAGCAATCGCGGATCGGCCAACCGGCGCCCGGGCGTTCGCGCCCGGGCGTTCGCTGTGCTCAGCCCTTCGCCACCGCCGTCAAAATCTCCGGGAGGCGGTTGAGGAGGCGGGGGGCCGTGAAGCGGAGGGATGCCGCGGCCAGGGTCACGGCGTAGAGGGCGCCGATCGGCAGCAGGATCCAGAGGTAGGCGTGGTGGTCGGCGACGTGGAGGTAGATCGTCAGGCCGACGAGCGGGAGACAGCAGGCCGCGCCGGTGAGACCGCCGCCGAAGAGGCTGATCGCGGCGAGGCCGCCCTGGCCGGGGGCCGAGCTGCCGAACGGGTTGTCCTGGGGGAGGGCGTACGGGAAGCGGACGCTGGCGAAGGCGCCGGCGGCGATGAGGGCGCCCAGGAGGGCGAGGGACAGCCCCAGGGTCTCCGGGACGGCGTCCGGCCGGCCGAGGAGCAGGGCCGCTCCGATGGTGACGATCGTGACGTACGGGACGGCGACGGTCGACAGGGCCAGTGCGCGGGCGCGCAGTTCCGCGTGGGCGTCGGCGCGGGTGGAGATGGTGGAGGCGACCGTCCAGAAGGCGGAGCCGTCGACACCGAACTGGTTGTACATCTGCATGCCGAGGAGCCCGGCGGCCCAGCACGCCGAGTAGATGCTGCCGTGCTGGACGGCGGCCACGATCGGCAGCAGCAGTCCGACGGCCAGCGCCGTCGCCCAGGCCGCCTTGGAGCGCGGATCGCGCCAGGCGTAGCGGAACTGGCGTTCCATCACGGTGCCGGTGCGGCCGCCGGGCAGCAGCGCGGCGAGCCGGCCGCCGCCGGTGCCCGCCTCCTTCTCCGCGGCCTGGAGGGTGGAGGCGTCGGGGGTGACCATCAGCCGGTACAGGCTGTGGTGCCACCAGCGGATCACCAGGGCCAGGACGGCCGCGACGTAGAGGAGTTCGAGGACGGCGAGACCGTAGGAGCCCCCGGTCGCCGCGCGGACCGCGTCGATCGCGGGGGCGGGTGGCAGCCAGCGGAGCACGGAGGCGAGGGACTTGACGCGGTCCAGGCCGTCGGACGAGGCGAGCGAGCTGGCGCCGAGGTTGACGAGCTGCGCGCCGACCGCCACGAACAGGCCGCTGAGCAGCGCGAGGTCGCGCCCCTTGCGGCTGGTGAGCAGACGGGTGTTGGCGGCGGCGACGGCGCGCGACAGCGCCACGCACAGCAGCAGTACCAGCGCGACGGCGACGATCGCGACGACGATGGAGACCGCGTTGCCCGCCAGCGCGGACACCGCGCCAGCCGTCACGATGACCGTGAAGACCGGTCCCACGCCCAGCAGCGACGAGATCAGCAGGGCGGAGATCAGCGGCCGCGGGCGCAGCGGCAGCATGGCGAGGCGGGTGGGGTCGAGGGTGTCGTCGCCGCCGAAGAGGAACAGCGGCATGACGGCCCAGCCGATGATGAGGACGACGGCCAGCCCGACGGCGGCCGCCGGCCCGTATTCGCTGTGGCGCAGCGCGATCATCCCGACGCCCATGGCGAGCCCGTACAGCATCGCGAAGACGACGCCGACGATCCAGCCGATGGTGCGGCCGGTGGACTGCCGCAGTCCGTTGCGGATGATGGCGAGTTTGAGACGGATGAAGACCGGCGTGACCGACGGGTGCGTGGCCGGGGCGCTCATCGTGCGCCGCCCAGCCAGTCGAGGTCCTGGCCGCCGCGTTCGGTGGCGCCGACGAGCGACAGGAACGCGTCCTGGAGGGAGGACGCCTCCCCCCGTACGTCGGCGAGCGGGCCCTGGGCGACGATCCGGCCGGCGGCCATCACCGCGACCCAGTCGCAGAGGCTCTCCACGAGCTCCATGACGTGCGAGGAGAACACGACGGTGGCGCCCGAGCGGGTGTAGCGCTCCAGGACACCGCGGATGACCTGCGCGGACACCGGGTCGACGCCCTCGAAGGGCTCGTCGAGGAAGAGCACTTCGGGGTTGTGGAGCAGCGCCGCGGCCAGTCCGATCTTCTTCCGCATACCGGTCGAGTAGTCGACGACCAGCTTGTTCTGCGCGGCGGAGAGGTCGAGGACGTCGAGCAGCTGCGCGGCGCGCTTGTCGACCTCGGCGCCGGGCAGACCGCGCAACCGGCCGGTGTAGGCAAGCAGTTCGCGGCCCGACAGACGTTCGAAGAGCCGCAGCCCCTCGGGGAGCACGCCGATCCGGGACTTCACGGCGACGGGGTCGGTCCAGACGTCGTGGCCGGTGATCAGGACGGTGCCGTCGTCGGGGCGGAGCAGGCCGGTGACCATGGAGAGCGTGGTGGTCTTGCCGGCGCCGTTCGGGCCGACCAGGCCGATGAACCGTCCGGCCGGGAGTTCGAGGTCGATCCCGGCCACGGCCACCTGCTCGCCGAAGGACTTCCACAGGTTGTGGACGCTGACCGCGTAGCCCTGGTCCGCTGCGCCTTGATCCGGTGCGCCCTCGTCGGGTGCACCCGCCTCGAATGTCTTCGGCACGTTGCGCCGTCCTTCCCCGTGGAGACCGCTGATCCACGGGGAAGCCTAGAGCAGGCCCTGTCAGGCCCCGGCGGGTGCTATCGGGCCCGGCTCGCCGCCGCCTCGCGGCCGCACGCGTACGCCAGCGGGCTCAGCAGTTCCTCGACGTCGGGGAGCCAGCGGTTGAGGGCGGTGGGCTGGCGCGCCCACTGCACGGAGCCGCCGGTGCCGGTGCGGGTGGGCGGGGACGCGATGAAGTCGCCCTCGCCGCGGACCAGGAGGTCCAGGGAGGCGGGCGGCCAGCCCAGCTTGCGCAGCAGGTCGGGGACCTTGACCGACGCGCCGGGCAGCACCAGGAAGATCAGCCGCCGGTTGGGGGTGCAGAGCACCGGGCCCAGCGGCAGGTCCATCCGTTCCATGCGGGCGAGGGCGAGGCAGCCGGCCACCTCGGGGACGTCGATCGCGTCGAAGGTGCGTCCGGTCGGCAGCAGGATCGACGCCCGCGGCTGCTTGGACCACATCCGGCGCACCGCGACGGCGCTGCCGCTGGCCTGGGTCGCCCAGTCGGGGCGGGTCGGGTGCGCGCCCGGCGCCGGGCAGGCGGGGGAGTCGCACGAGCAGCGTGACCCGCCGCCGTCGTCCTCCAGCCAGGAGCCGGGCAGCACGTCCCAGTGCCGCTCCTCCGCGTATCGGACCGCTGTGTCGAGCAGTTGGTCGGTGAGCTGCTGCGGGGGGGCTCCGATGGTGTCTTCCACGCGCTGCACAACTACCTCGGTCACCAAGGGTTACGGGGTGGAGCCGCGGCTCATCGCGGGCGCACGGGTGCACGGCCGGGGGCGCGTGCGGGAACGCGGCCCAGGATGCGGGTAGTCCCTGGTGGGTGCGGTGACGTACGCCCTGGAAGAAATGCCGTGAAAACGGTGAATTCACGTCATGTGTGCTGGGCATTGATCTCTTATCGAAGATCGCCAGGGGGAGCGGGACGACGGGCACAGGCCCGTGATCCCGCGATGAAGGAGGGGCACTACATGGCCGCACGACCACTGGTGGCGCGGCAGCCGAACGAACGGCTGCAGGCGCTCATCCAGGAAGCCGGCTGCTCCAACGCCGGCCTGGCCCGCCGGGTCAACATGTGCGGGGCCGAGCACGGCCTCGACCTGCGGTACGACAAGACGTCCGTCGCCCGCTGGCTGAGAGGCCAGCAGCCGCGCGGCCGGGCGCCGGCCATCATCTCCGAGGCGCTGGGCCGCAAGCTGGGGCGCGCCGTCTCCATCGACGAGATCGGCATGGCCAACGGCAAGAACCTCGCCACCGGCATCGGGCTGCACTTCGCGCCCACCGTTCTCGGTGCGATCGAGCAGGTCTGCGAGCTGTGGCGCAGCGACGTCGGGCGCCGGGACTTCCTCACCGGGTCGACGGTGGCCGCCTCGGCCCTCGTCGAGCCCAGCCGTGACTGGCTGATCACCCGTACCGACGGCGCCGTCGCCCGGGCCGGCGGGTCGCGGGTCGGCAAGGCGGACGTGGAGGCGGTGCGGGCCACGACGAAGGCGCTCGTCGACCTGGATCACCGCTTCGGCAGCGGCCATGTGCGGCCGGTCGTCGTGCACTACCTCAACAGCGTCGTGTCGGGGCTGCTGGCGGGCTCCTACCGCGAGGCGACCGGCCGTCAGCTCTTCGGCGCGGTGGCGCGGTTGACCGAACTCGCCGGCTACATGGCCGTCGACACCGGGCAGCCGGGGCTCGCGCAGCGCTACTACATCCAGGCGCTGCGGCTCGCGCAGGCGGCGGGCGACCGCGGCTACGGCGGCTACGTGCTGGCCGCCGGGATGAGCCATCTCGCCGAGACGCTCGGCAATCCGCGCGAGATCGCGCAGCTCGCGCGGGCCGCGCAGGAGGGCGCGCGCGGGCAGGTCACCCCCACCGCGCAGGCGATGTTCTACGCGGCGGAGGCCCGCGGGCACGCGCTGCTCGGCGACGCCCGGACGTTCGCGTCGGTCGCCGGACAGGCCGTCGACGCGCTGGAACATTCCAACCCGGACGACGACCCCGACTGGATCTCCCACTTCGACCAGGCCTATCTGGCCGATGAGTTGGCGCACGGCCACCGCGACCTCGGCCAGGCGGCCCCGGCCGCCCGGCGCGCCGAGGAGTCCCTCGCGGGCCACCCCCCGACGCGGGTGCGCCGCCGCGCGATCGGGCTGCTGCTCCTCGCCGACGCCCAGGTGCAGCAGCGCGAGATCGAGCAGGCCTGCCACACGGGCACCGAGGCGGTGGCCCTGCTGACCGGGCTGCGCTCCCATCGCGGTGCCGAATATCTGGACGACTTCCGCCGCCGCCTGGAACCGTACGGAGCGGAGCCCGCGGTACGGGAGTTCGGCGCCCATCTGCAGGAGCAGGAGGCCGCCGCATAGCGCCCGGCGGTCCTCCCGGGGTGCGCGCCGCCCCGGCGCACGCGGTACCGGCGGAATCGCCACCCGCCGGAATCGTTACCGGAACGACATCGCCGTGCACGACCGCCCAAGAGACGGCCGATACCTCGCCATTCGGTCCTTCCCCGTCGTCAACGCGGCCCTGTCCGGCCCTCGCCCGATCGGGTGCGTGGTGGGTTCTCAGGCTGACCCGGTAGCGTGAGCCGTCGAGTCCGATGACGGGTCCGACGACGGGTAAAGGCGGGAGTTCCGGCGATGCACAGCGGACACGGCGACGAGACGCCGGACGATCAGTACCGGCAGAACCCGGGAACGCCCGAGCCCCGAAGGGGTGTGGTGCTGCCACCGGAGCAGCCGCCGCAGCATTACGACGACCATGTGCGGCCCGCCGGCGGGCAGCCGTGGGACCAGGCGCCGGGCGCCGCGCAGCCGCTGCCGCCCGAGGCCGGCGCGGGGGCGGACGCGACGATGATGTTCCCGCCGTATCCGCAGGCCACCCCGCCTGCTCCCGCGATGCCGCCGATGCCGCCCGCGATGCCCCCGGCGCCGCAGGCGGCCGCCGCACCGGTGCCGGAGGCGGACGCCACCCAGTTCCTGCCCCCGTATCCGCGTTCGTCGCCGCCCCCGGAGCCGTTCACCCCGGACCCGTTCAAGGCCGAGCCGTTCGCTCCCGAGCCGTTCACGCCCGAGCACTTCGGGGCGGGGACCGGTCCCGCCGGGTACCCCGCCGAGAGCGAGGCGGAGGCCACCCGGCACCTGTCGCTCTCGATCTTCGACGAGCCGTCGTACGACCAGCCGCAGGGGCCCTCGTACGACCAGTCGTACGACGAGCCGCAGTCCGCCCCCTCGGGCGACTACGACCACCTGTACCGGCAGGACGGCCCCCGGCAGCAGCCGAGGCCGGAGCCGGCCCGTCAGCAGCCCTACCGGGGCCAGGCAGCGCCGCCGGCTCCGGCGCCCGCTCAGGCCTATGCGGATCCGTACGACGGAGCGAACGGTGCGAACCACGCAAATGGTGCGAACGGTGGCGGCGGTGGCGGATCGCGCCGCCGGCTCTCCCCGGCCGCGGTGATCGGCATCGTGGTCGTCGGCTGCGCCCTGGCCGGGCTGGCCGCGGGCGCCGCGCTCAGCGCGGGCGGCGACGACAGCAAGGACGCGGCCAAGGCGAGCAAGCCACCATCCTCGTCGACCGGAGCGTCCGCGCAGCCGGGCGGAGCCGCCGACGACGCCGTCACGAAGCAGGCGAAGTCCCTGGACACACTCCTCAAGGACAGCGGCAGCAGCCGGTCCTCCGTGGTCAGCGCGGTGGAGTCGGTCAAGTCCTGCAAGAACCTGCCCCAGGCGGCGACCGACCTGCGCGCGGCGGCCGGCCAGCGCGGCACGCTCGTCACCCGCCTCGCGGCCCTGCAGGTGGGCCAGCTGCCGCAGCACGCGGAGCTGACCGAGGCGCTGAACAAGGCGTGGGCGGCGTCGGCCGCGGCCGACAACGCGTACGCGTCCTGGGCGGACCAGGCGGCCAGCGACGGCAAGACCTGCAAGGGCGGCCACGCGAAGGGCACCCCCGTCAAGTCGGTGGGCGACCGCGAGAGCGGCAGCGCTACGGCGCAGAAGAAGCGGGCCGTCCGGCTCTGGAACGCGATCGCGAAGCAGCACAACCTGACCGAGCGGGAGTACTCCCAGCTCTGAGCCGAGCGGGCGCCCGGGGTCCGGGCGCCCGCTGCTAGTCGTTCTGGCTCACCTGGCGGCCGAGCGTCGCCGCCATGTCGACGAATCCGGTGCGGGCGGCGACCAGCCGGCCGTCCTTGACGACCTGGTAGACGACCTTCGCGTTCACCATCCGCGGGTGGCCCGGCACCGGGAGCATGTTCTCGTTGCGCCAGCCGAGGTCCGGGGTGAGGCCGCCGGTCGAGATGGCGTTCGCCTTGTCCAGCGCGCGCTTGAGGGTCATGGGGTTGACCTCCTCCTCGCCCATCGCCCGGACGACCTCGGTGAAGACCGAGTACGCGATCCAGGTGGTCTGGACGCCGGGGTCGGCGACGTCGATCCGGTTGTCACCGAAGGCGTACTTCTTCACGACCTCCTTCATCGCGTCCCACTTGGGATCCGAGGTCGGCGGGTACCAGCCGGTGGCGAACGCGTTCTCCAGCGGGCTGTTCCTCCCGCCGGTGCTGTCGATCAGCGACTGCTGGATGCTGCCGATCACCGAGGAGAGCCGCACGTCGGGCAGCTCGTTGCCGAGCCGCCGGAGCGAGTCGATGAAGGTGTCCGTGCGGTCGCCGAGCACGGCCGAGACACAGGTGCCGGAGTGGGCGTTGCCGACCGCCCGCTGGGCGACGCCGGTGTACTCGGTGGAGTCGTCGGCCGTCGGCAGGTCGTTGGCGGCGGGCCGGCCGCCGGCCTTGAGACCGGCGTCGAGGAACAGCGGGAACTGGTCGCCGACGATGGTGTCCGGCCGCACCAGGCTGACCTTGGAGCAGGAGGCCGCCAGTTGCTTCCCGCTGCCCGTCAGCAGGGCCGGCAGGCCGCCGTTGACGGGATAGGACATGGGGCTCTGGAACTCCTCCTGGGTTATCCCGTAGCCCCCGATGTACGGGATCCCGGCCGACTCCAGGATGGAGGTGAAGCTGTTGGCGTGCTCGCTGTACGAGCCGATGACGGCGACCGCGCCCTCTTCCTGGGCCCGCTGCGCGCACTTCGCGGCCTCGACCGTGTCGTTGTGGTCGTTGCAGGTGAGGACCTTGAGGTCGCGGCCGTTCAGCCCGCCCGAGGCGTTGACGTGCGCCGCGAACGCCTGCGCCATGGCGGGCATTCCTGGCATGTTGGTCGATTTCGTACCGTCCGGCGCCCAGGTCATGACGACCACGGGTCCCGGGGAGCCCCCCGCGCTCCCCGGGATCGCACCGCAGCCGCTGATCAGCGCCGCGCAGGTCGTCGATACAGCCAACAGGACAGCCTTGCGCGAACGCCGCTCAGTCATGAACATGGACGTTTCCGTCCCGCCCTCAACGTGCGGGTGACCGTGGGCGAACGCAGCGTCACGTTCAGGTGAATTGCAGGTGCGGATTCGAGGGAACGTACGATCGGTCACCGTGCAGACTTCGGAGAAGACTTCCCGCCGCGGTACCCGCTCCTCCACGATGGGGGGCATGCCGCTCAATGACATGCCTTGGTGGCGCTGGCGCAGCAATGTGCGCTCGGCGCTGCACATGATCAGCGACCCGGTGTTCCAGCAGGAGTGCTGGCTCGCCGGGGTGCCCGGTTTCGGCGACGTCACCGACGCCGTCTACCGCCTCGTCGAGGACACCTGGCTCGACAACTGGTCCGCCGAGAAATACGTCGGGACGATCTTCCGCGACTCGCAGGAGGCCGCGCTCGTCGACGTCGCGGTGCTCCGGGTGCTGAAGATCCTGCACCAGGTGGGCGCGGACGCGCCGGTCAGCACCTACCTGGAGCACCACGCCTGGCCGGAGGCGATCCGCGCCGCCCGTGAGGCGCACGTCAAGCTCGCGACGGCCGACGGGGACGACGTGGACGCGCCGCCGCGCTCGCTCGACGTCCTGGCGATCTACACGCGTACCGCCTGACGGACGGCGGCGCCGTGCGAGCGGCCGCGTGTGCGAGGCTGACGTGGTGAACGAACCGCAATATGTGCTGACGCTGTCCTGTCCCGACAAGCAGGGCATCGTGCATGCCGTGTCGAGCTACCTCTTCATGACCGGCTGCAACATCGTGGACAGCCAGCAGTTCGGGGACCAGGACACCGGGCTGTTCTTCATGCGGGTGCACTTCACGGCGGAGCCGCCGGTGGACCAGGACAAACTGCGCGCGAGCTTCGCGGCGATCGGCAGCGCCTTCCAGATGGACTGGCAGCTGCACGCGGCGGACGAGAAGATGCGGGTCGTCCTCATGGTCAGCAAGTTCGGGCACTGCCTGAACGATCTGCTGTTCCGCACCCGGATCGGCGCGCTGCCCGTCGAGATCGCGGCCGTGGTCTCCAACCACACGGACTTCGAGGAGCTCGCCGGCTCCTACGGCATCCCGTTCCACCACATCCCGGTGACCGCCGACACCAAGGACCAGGCGGAGGCGCGGCTGCTGGAACTGGTCGAGGCGGAGCGCGTGGACCTGGTGGTGCTGGCCCGCTACATGCAGGTCATCTCCGACGACCTGTGCAAGCGGCTGCCCGGCCGGATCATCAACATCCACCACTCGTTCCTGCCGAGCTTCAAGGGCGCCAAGCCCTACCACCAGGCGCACGCGCGCGGGGTGAAGCTGATCGGCGCGACCGCGCACTACGTGACGGCGGCCCTCGACGAGGGCCCGATCATCGAGCAGGAGGTCGAGCGGGTGGGGCACGAGGTCACCCCCGAGCAGCTCGTGGCGATCGGCCGTGACGTCGAGTGCCAGGCGCTGGCGCGCGCCGTGAAGTGGCACAGCGAGCACCGCGTCCTGATCAACGGGCACCGCACGGTCGTCTTCGCCTGACGTGCGGTGCCGCGGGCCGTACCGGTCCGGTCCGGTCAGGCGCCGGCGCCCAGCTCCTTGTAGCGGGCCTGGCAGACGTCGAAGTCCGGCAGCCGGCCGCCGTCCCGCATCTCCGCGAAGCTGGGGGCGGCCGCGTCCCGGGCGGACAGCTGGGGCGCGCCGGTCTGCCAGTCGATGCCGAGCTCGGGGTCGAGCGGGTGCACACCGTGCTCCTTGTCGGGACGGAAGACGTCCGAGACGAGGTACGAGAGCGTGGCGTCGTCGCTGAGGGCGCAGAAGCCGTGGCCCATGCCCTCCGCGATGTAGAGGGCCTTGCGGTCCACGTCGTCCAGCCGGACGCCCTCCCACTGGCCGAAGGTCGGCGAGCCGACCCGCAGGTCGACCACCACGTCGAGCACCGCGCCGCGTACGCACGTCACGTACTTGGACTGGCCCATCGGGACGTCGGCGAAGTGGATGCCGCGCACGACGTCCTTCGACGACACCGACATGTTGGCCTGCGCGAGCCGCATCGGATGCCCGACCTCGGCCTCCAGCCGGTCGAAGCGGTACCACTCCAGGAACAGGCCGCGCGGGTCGCCGTGCTGCTGGGGGGTGATCTCCCAGGCGCCGTGGAAGGACAGCGGTCGGATGTTCATCGCGGGAGGTCCTCTTCGAGGGCGATCGTGTTGACGAGGTATTCGCCGTAGCCGCTCTTCAGCAGCGGTTCGGCCAGTTTGCGCAGCTGCTCGGAGTCGATGAACCCCATCCGCCAGGCGGTCTCCTCGACGCAGCCGAGCTTCAGCCCCTGCCGCTCCTCGATGACCCGGACGTACTCCGAGGCCTGGACGAGGGAGTCGAAGGTGCCGGTGTCCAGCCAGGCGGTGCCGCGGTCCAGTACGGAGACCCGGAGCTTGCCCTGCTGCAGGTAGGTCGCGTTGACCTCGGTGATCTCCAGTTCGCCGCGCGCGCTGGGCTTCAGGCTGTTGGTGATGTCCACGACCTGGCTGTCGTAGAAGTAGAGGCCCGGGACGGCGAAGCGCGACTTCGGCCGCTCCGGCTTCTCCTCGATCGACAGCGCGTTGCCGTGCTCGTCGAACTCGACGACGCCGTATGCGGTGGGGTCCTTCACCTGGTAGGCGAAGATCACGCCGCCGTCGGGGGAGCTGTGGTCCTGCAATTGCCGCCCGAGGCCCGCGCCGTGGAAGATGTTGTCACCGAGAATGAGCGCCACCGGCTCACCGCCGATGAAGTCCGCACCGATCTGGAAAGCCTGGGCGATTCCACCGGGATTCGGCTGCGAGCGGTATTCGATATTGATACCGAATTGCGAGCCGTCGCCGAGGAGCCGGCGGAACTGCTCCTGGTCCTGCTCGGTGGTGATGAGCAGTATGTCGCGAATTCCCGCCATCATGAGCGTCGACAGCGGGTAATAGACCATCGGCTTGTCGTAGACCGGCATCAGCTGTTTGGAGACCGCTTTGGTGATCGGCCACAGCCGGGACCCGGTCCCGCCGGCGAGGAGGATACCACGCATGTTGTTTCTACTTTCTCCGGCGGCAGGCGGCCGAAGACTGCTCGGCTTCGCCCCTGCACTCGGGGAACGGCTAGAGTTACGGCGAAGCAAACCATCTTACGCCGCCCCCCAGTAGGGGCCTGACTGGACTCTGGCACTCATGAACATTCTTGTTACCGGTGGCGCCGGATTCATCGGCTCGCAGTTCGTCCGCGCAGTCCTGTCAGGGGAGATGCCGGGGCTCGAGACCGCCTCCGTCACCGTACTGGACAAACTCACCTACGCCGGCAACCCGGAGAACCTCGCTCCGGTCGCCCACCTGCCCGGCTACCGGTTCGCGCACGGCGACATCTGCGACGCGGACTTCGTCGCCTCCGTCCTGCCCGGCCATGACGCGGTGGTGCACTTCGCCGCGGAGTCGCACGTCGACCGGTCGATCACCGGCGCGGCCGCGTTCGTCACCACGAACGTGCTCGGCACCCAGACCCTGCTGGACGCCGCCCACAAGCTGGGCATCGGCCGCTTCGTGCACGTGTCCACGGACGAGGTGTACGGCTCGATCAGCGAAGGCTCGTGGACCGAGGACTGGCCGCTCGCGCCCAACTCCCCGTACGCCGCGGCGAAGGCGGGCTCCGACCTGATCGCGCTCGCCTACCACCGCACGCACGGGATGGACGTGGTGGTCACCCGCTGCTCCAACAACTACGGGCACCATCACTTCCCCGAGAAGATGATCCCGCTGTTCGTGACGAACCTGCTGGACGGCAAGAAGGTCCCGCTCTACGGCGACGGCGGCAACATCCGTGACTGGCTGCACGTCTCCGACCACTGCCGGGGCATCGCGCTCGCGCTGCAGGGCGGCAAGGCCGGTGAGGTCTATCACATCGGCGGCGGCACCGAGTTGACGAACAAGGAGCTCGCCGGCCGGCTGCTGGAAGCCTGCGGCGCCGGCTGGGACATGGTCGAGTACGTCGAGGACCGCAAGGGCCACGACCTGCGCTACTCCCTGGACATCAGCAAGTCCCGCGCCGAGCTGGGCTACGAGCCGCAGATCGGCTTCGACCAGGGCCTCGCCGACACCGTCGCCTGGTACCGCGACAACCGGGCCTGGTGGGAGCCGCTGAAGGCCAAGGCGGCGCTTTCATGAGCGATGCCGTGACGAACGACGACCCGGCCGCCGGCAGCACCCGCTGGCTGGTGACCGGCGCCGGCGGCATGCTCGGCCAGGAGGTCGTGGCGGCGCTTGCCGCCGACCCGGCCGCCGCCGTCACCGCCGCCACCCGGGCCGACCTGGATCTGACCGACCCCGCGGCGCTGCTCGCGGCGGTCCGCGGTCACCGGATCGTGGTCAACGCGGCAGCCTGGACGGACGTCGACGGCGCGGAGGCCGACGAGGCCGCCGCCACCGTCGTCAACGGCGACGGGGTGCGCCATCTGGCCGCGGCCTGCGCCGCCGCGGGCGCGCTGCTCATCCATGTCTCCACCGACTACGTCTTCCCCGGCGACGCCAAGGAGCCGTACCGCGAGGACGACCCGACCGGGCCGGTCAACGCGTACGGCCGCGGCAAGCTCGCCGGTGAGCTCGCGGTCGCCGAGCTGCTGCCCGACAGCGGCTACACCGTCCGCACCGCCTGGCTGTACGGCGCGCACGGCCGCAACTTCGTCGCGACCATGCTGAAGCTGGCGGCCACCCACGAGACGCTCGACGTCGTCGACGACCAGCTCGGCCAGCCCACCTGGGCCCGCGCGCTGGCCGTCCGGCTCACCGAGCTGGGCCGCGCCGCGCTCGCGGGCGACGCCCCGGCCGGCGCGTACCACGGCACGGCTTCCGGCCAGGCCACCTGGTACGAGCTGGCCCGCGCCGCGTTCGAGCTGTCGGGGCTGGACCCCGACCGGATCCGCCCCACCACGGCCGACAAGTTCGTCCGGCCGGCCCAGCGCCCGGCCTACAGCGTGCTGGGCCACGACCGCTGGTCCGCCGCCGGGCTCCCGGCGATGGCCGACTGGCGGGACGAGCTCAAGGCGGCGGTCGCGGCAGGAACGTTCGCACCGCGGCCGTAGCCGCACCACCGGTCACGCCCACCGGGTACGACGCACGAAAGCCCGGCCGCCACTGCGGTCGGGCTTTTCGTGTTCGGTGCACCCGCGCGGACCCTTCGGAGGGCCCGCGGCGGGTCAGTGCGCGTAGGAGAAGCCGGCGGGCGGCCTGGCGTACGTGTTGTAGTTGTCGACCGCCGGGTGCTTCGCGCCGGCGGGGCCCGCCTGGAACGCCGTCAGGATGTTCTCGCTGACCTTGCGGGCGAACTTCACCGAGCTCTGCGGCACACGGTAGGAGCACCGGTCGTTGTTGACCGTGCAGGTCCAGCCGAGGGTGCCGCTGGAGAACACGCCCGCCCCGGAAGGCGTCGTGTAGTAGGTGGAGTTGGAGAAGCTGTGCTTCTTGCCCAGCGTGACGGGTGAGTCGGAGAGGGCCTGTATCGGGCGCGGCACCTCGGGCCCGGTGAACAGCTTGTCGTACTCGACGGCGACCAGACCGGGGTACTTCGACCCGTTCTTCGCGCCGGTGCCGGCGTAGACCCAGCTGTCCGCGTCCGTGACGACGTACGGCGCGGTCACGCCGAGCCATTCGTACTGGACGCCGAGCAGTTCACTCTCGGGACGCGGGTTCGGCGGCAGCCGCCACTGCTGCGTCGCCTCGTTCGGGTCGGTGAGCACCATCGGGTCCTCGGACGGGTCCTTGTAGCACGTCACGACGCGCTGGTCGCCGAGGGCCGAGGCCTCGAAGCGGACGTGGCGGTAGACGTTGTTGGCACCGAAGAACGCCATGTTGATGCCGGTGTCGCGGGCCTTGGTCGCGGTGTCCCGCATCCCCGAGGACCAGTACTCGTCATGGCTGGAGAATATCAGCGAGCGCGCGCCCTTGAACAGTTCGGGCATGTTGTCGAGCTCCGACGAGGTGACGTAGGCCATCCGCAGGCCCAGCTTCTCGGCGGTGACCAGCATGGGCAGCTCGTGCCACAGGAACTGGCCGCTGCCACCGCGGTCGTAGGGCCGGTCGAAGCTCACCTTGCGGGAGCGCTCCGCGTAGGAACGCGGGCCGGGAGGGCCCGCGTAGATGTTGTGCCCGCCCCACGAGTTGTAGGCCTGCCAGGTGGCGGTCGCGTTGACGAACACCGTCTTGCCCGCGGTGGAGGTCGAGCGGACGGTGATCGGGACGTTCCGCTCGTTGCCCTTCCTGGACGTGAGCTTCAGCAGGTAGTCGCCCTCGGGCCAGCCCTTGGTGCCGATGCTCATGGACGGCTTCCACGGGGCGGTCGCCATGAATATGCCCGGCACGACCTTGGCCGGCGGCTGTATCTGACCGCGTACCGACTTCGAGGACCAGACCAGCCGGCCCTGCTTGCCGCCGTAGTAGCCCATCCGGAAGGCCTGGACTTCGAAGCTGCTGGCCGTGGTCGACACATACAGGTCGAACGGCTGACCGGACGTCACGCTGACGTGATTGGTGTATCCCTCGATCGCGTTCTGCGGACCGGGGTTCCGCACCTCCCAGGCACGGGTGCCGGGCAGGGCGTTCTCCTTGGACACGGAGAAGTCGCCGGTCGACTGCCGTGGCGGCGGGGCGACTTCGGCGACCTTGTGCGGGGCGGTACCGGTAGCCGACTCGGGCACGGACGCGGCGACGGCATCGCGGGTGTGGTCCAGGACGTAGGGAACGGCCGGGACGGCTATCGCGATGAGGGCGCCGAGGGCGCACATAAGAAGGATGATACGGCGCACATTCATGGTCCAGCGACCGTACATGCGTCCGGCAACCGACTTTGTCGATGCTGTCTGATCGTCGGGTCGCTGTGACAAGACTGTGAACTTCGCCGGGCCTTTGCCGGCTGTTCACCACCTGAATGTGGTCTGTGTCACCCGGGTTTGACGGTTCCGAGGGCCTCGGCGTCCCCGACCAGTGCCCGGGTCTTCGCGTCGAACGGCTGGTCGAAATGGCGCAGTCCGGAGCGCAGCCCGAACAGCAGAGCGACGGCGGCGGCGCCGGCGGCGATCGCGTAGGAGAGTTCGACCTGCAGCGCCGTGCCGCCGGGCAGCAGGGGTGCGGTCCCCAGGGCGAGGGCCCCGATCGTCCAGGCGACGCACAGTATGCGGTGGCCGCCGGTGGCCAGGGTGCCGCTGCTGAGCACGATCGCCGCGAGGTGGGCGACCGCGCCGAGACCCAACAGACCGAAGTCCAGGGAGCTGAGGGCCGGCGGTGCGTGGAAGGCCGTCTCGTTCAGGGCCGGGCCGATCACCGCGCAGACGACCGCCCAGCCGGCGCCGAGCGCCGACACCATCAGCAGGTTGCCGCGCAGCGTGCGCAGGAAGCCGGCCTTGTCGCCGGCGGTGTGCCGGCCGGTGAGCTCCACCAGCAGGGACGCCTGCATCGAGCTGACCAGGAACTGCGGCACGCGCACCAGGATCAGCGCCGAGACCAGGGCGGTGACCAGTGGGGTGTTGTCCGGGTCGAGGAGCTTGGCGGTGACGACCGGAGCATTGGCCACGGCCTGCATCAGCGTGGTGGAGACGACCAGGACGCCGAAGCCGTTGTGGATCTCGCCCACGCCGGCGGCCGGTCCCGGCCGGGACGCCCGGCGCATCGCGGGCAGGCACAGGAGCACGGCGGGCAGCGGGGCCAGCGCCATCGCCAGGCCGAACGCGAGGAAGGAGCCGTGTACGGCCAGCAGCGTGATCGCGGCGCCCACCCGCAGCACCGCGTCGGCGGTCAGCTGGACGGCGTACCAGCGGAAGTTCCCGTACCCGGCGAGGATGCCGCGCGCGGTGTGCTGGGCGGCCCAGCCCACGAAGGCCGCGCCCAGGACCGCGACCATCGCCCGGTCGCCGTTGAAGAGGAGGTCCGCCAGCGGACCGGAGGCCGCGGCGAGCGCCGCCAGGACCACGGCCAGCATCGCCGTCGCGGTGAGTATCCCGCGCCGGATGGCGGGCCCGGCGCCCAGTCCCGCGGCGGTCCGCGCGGCCACCACCCGGGTCAGTTCCTGCTCGACGGGGAAGAACAGCCCGATGCCCGCGAAGGCGATCACCGACCACAGGACGGAGATCTGGGCCATGTCGTCATGGCCGAGCGTCCGGCCGGCCAGGGCCAGGAAGATGTACGAGGCGCCGGCGTTCGCCGCCACCCCGGCCCCGACGAGAAGGGTTCCGGAAGGGAGCGTGCGCAGGAGTGCTGTGGGCGACTTCATGTGGCGGCAAGAATACCCCGGGGGATATGACAGGTAGTCGCCGGACCGGCTCCCCCAGCGGCCCGGAGACCCTGGGGCGTGGGCGTCCACCCGGCTTTCGGCTCTTGTGGCCAAGGGGTACCATGAGCGCCGTGTCCGGCAGCGTGTGTGACGTCGCCACCCAGTCGCGGGTTGGCGGGACGTCTTCTTCGCCCTCTGCCCGGTAGCCGGTCATTCCCTGGACGTCAGCCGACGCCGGTATGACGCGGCAGCCTCGTACTCCGACCGGAAAGACGGCTGAATCGTGCAATTGTCCGTACTTACCTCGGTGACCGGCTTGGCGGTGCTCGGATGCATCGTCGAGCTGTTGCGTCGCCAGCAACTGCGCGAGAAGTATGCGGCCCTGTGGCTGCTCATCGGCCTGATCATCGCTCCGCTCGGTTTCTTCCCGACCTGGCTCGACTCGATCGCCAACAAGCTCGGCGTCGCCTCCGGCGTGAGCCTGGTGCTCTTCGCCGGCTTCGTCCTTGTGCTGCTCGTCACACTGCACCTGAGCTGGGAGTCCAGCCGTCTCGAAGCCGAGACGCGCACCCTGGCCGAGGAAGTGGCCCTGATCCGGGCGCACTTGGCGCAGACCGCCGACCCGATGCCGGCCAACGCGGTGAAACCCGTCATCGACGGCGACACGGGCACCGACAGCACCACTGCCACCACCACTACGGATGATCGCGAGGCCCGGGCATGATCGATGGCCGACGGGTACTGGTGATCGTGCCGGCGTGGAACGAGGACGCCGGGCTGGCGACGACCCTGGGTGAGATCAACAAGGAACTGCCCGACGCGGACATCCTCGTCGTGGACGACGGTTCCACCGACCGCACGGCCAAGGTCGCCGCGGCGGAGGGCGCGATCGTCGCCCGCCTGCCGTACAACCTCGGCGTCGGCGGTGCCATGCGGCTGGGCTACCGCTACGCGCTGGAGTACAACTACGACGTCGCGATCCAGATCGACGCCGACGGCCAGCACGACCCGAGCTATGTGCCGGCCCTGCTGCGCGAGCTCGACAACGCCGACCTGGTCGTCGGCGCCCGCTTCGGCGGCGAGGGCGACTACCAGGCCCGCGGCCCGCGCCGCTGGGCGATGCGGCTGCTGTCCGGCGTCATGTCCAAGCTGGCCGGCACCCGGCTGACCGACGCCACCTCCGGCTTCCGCGCCTGCAACCGCGACCTGATCGAGTTCTTCGCCGGCTGGTACCCGGTGGAGTACCTCGGCGACACGGTGGAGAGCACCGTCGGCGCGATCCGCTGCGGCTACACCGTCCGGCAGGTCCCGGTCGCGATGCGGCCGCGCACCACCGGCAAGCCGAGCCACTCGCCGCTGCGCGCGATGGTCTACCTGGCCCGCGCGGGCCTGGTCCTGCTGCTCGCGCTGATCCGGCGGGTGCCGTCCCAGGCCCCGCACACGATGGTCTCGGCATGACGGACCAGGATCCGTCCGGCGGCGGCTCCGCCGGACTCCGCTTCCACATCCTGATGCCGTACTACGGCGATGTCGCCGTCATGCAGGACGCCGTCCGCAGCGTGCTCGCCCAGGACGGGGACGACTGGCGGCTCACCGTGGTCGACGACGGCAAGGAGGCGGGCGTACCGGAGTGGTTCGCCGCCCTCGCCGACGACCGCGTCCGCTATCTCCGCAACGAGCACAACCTCGGGGTGACCGGGAACTTCAACCGGTGCGTGGAGCTGTCGGAGGGCGAGCACACCGTCCTCATGGGCTGCGACGACCTGCTGCTGCCCAACTATCTGCGCACCGTCCGCGCCGCCCTGGACCATGAGCCGAAGGCGACCATGGTGCAGCCCGGCGTCGATGTCATCGACGGCGAGGGCCGGCCGTCCAGGACCCTGGCGGACACCACCAAGGACCGGCTCTACGCGCCGAAGGGCGCGCGCCCCCTCACGCTCAGCGGCGAGGACCTGGCCGTGAGCCTGCTGCGCGGCAACTGGCTCTACTTCCCCTCCATCTGCTGGCGGACCGAAGCGATGCGCAAGTTCCGCTTCCGGGCCGACCTCGGGGTGATCCAGGATCTGGCGCTCGTCGTCGACCTGCTGCTCGACGGGGCCTCCATGGTCGTCACGGACACCGTGGCCTTCCAGTACCGCAGGCATGCCGTCAGCGAGTCGTCCGCGAAGGCCCTCTCGGGGGACCGCTTCGACGAGGCGCGGCGGTTCTTCCTGGAGACGTCCGACCGGCTGACGGCCCACGGCTGGAACCGTGCCGCGAAGGCCTCGCGCCGGTACTGGTCCTCACGGCTGCACGCGGTCACCCTGCTGCCGGCCACGGCCCGCCGCGGACCGAAGGGAAGTACCCGCGCGATGCTCCGGCACGCGTTCGGGCCCATCGGTGGTGGCCGCGCCGGCAGTGCCTGACCAACGCCTGGCAGGTGGGGCCGGGGACCGGGTCCCCGGCCCGATGGCGACGCGGGGGCGGACAGGCTGTCCGATATCCTCGACCCCGATCTAGATCGACGCGAGTGCGGCAGCCGTTGGCCACCAACCGCCAGGGGGGTGGCCGACAAGTTACGGGAGCATTGATGACGACGTTGAACTGGCGGCCGCGGAATCTGATCCGGAGGGACCCGGGCGATCAAGCCGCGGCCCCCGGCGGGCGCCGGTGGGTGGGACTGCTCGCCGAGGCGGGTGTGGCCATGACCGCCGCCGCGCTGCTGCTGCTGTACAGCGCGACCATCCACGTCAACCCGATGAAGCGCCCGGGACAGGTCAGCGGCCTCGCCGCCATGCTGCTCCCGTTCATGGTCATCGCCATCGCGATCGTCGTCGCCGTGCTGCTGGTGCAGCGCTTCGGCCGGCCGGTCCACTACACCTGGGCGGTACGGCTGGCCTGTGCGGCGACCGCCGGCCTGTTCACCGGGCTGATCGCGGGCGGCGTCGCGGTGGCGCTGCACGGCACCCCGTGGCCCATCAACGGTGTGATCTCGGACTCCTCGGTCATCCAGAAGTACGCCCACTCGGTGGCCACCGGGCACGGCATCCCGGACGATTCCGGGTACCCGCCGCTGTACATCTACCTGCTCGCCGCCTGGGCCAAGCTCTTCTACAACGGCAACACCGGCTACGCGCTCAAGACGCTCTCGCTGGTCACCGTCGCGCTCATCGGCCCGCTGGCCTATCTGATGTGGCGGACCATACTGCGCCCGGTGTGGGCGTTGATCATCGGTGTCGTCCCCACCCTCCCGCTGATCGACCCGTACAAGCCCTACGGCAACCTGTCGCTCTTCATCTTCATCCCGGCGCTGGCGCTGCTGCTGAGCGCACTGCGGCGCAGTCCGGTCACCGAACCGAGGCGCCTGATCGCGGTGGGAGCCGGGCTCGGGCTGCTGATCGGCCTGGACTTCCTGCTCTATTCAGGATGGTTCGTCTGGTCGGCGGCCGGCATGGTCGTGCTCACGCTCGCGTACTTCCCCTGGAAGGCCGGCCCGAAGCGGGCGCTGATCCTGCTCGGCTCGACCGCGTTCGTCTTCCTGGCCGTGGCCGGCTGGACCCTCTCCAAGCTCCTGCTGATGTCGACGGACAACGTCGACCGGTACATGTACGTCGACACCGACACCGACCCCGGCTACTTCTCCATCTGGCTCTGGGTGCAGAACGGCAAGCCGGACCAGTGGCCGCCGCTGGGAGAGCTGGGCGGCGTCGGGCTCTTCGCCATCCTGCTCGCGATCGGCCTCGGCGTCTCGCTCATCCTGGGCGCCAGGCGGTCCGTGGTCATCGTCGCCGCCACCTGCATGGCCAGCGCCTGGGTGATGCGCCTGTGGTACGCCTCGCACATGTACCGGGACAACGCCGTACAGCTGTGGCCGCGCACGTCGTGGCAGATCATGTACTGCCTGCTCGTGCTGTGCGGATTCTCCATCTATCTCGGGGTGCAGCGACTCAAGCGGATCAAGCTCCCCAAGCTGACACCGGCTGCTTCGTCCGCTCCCGCGGGCACGGCCGGCGGCGCCAGGAGCGGTCTCCGGGCCCGTCTGCCGCTGCACGCCGGGGTGCTCGCCTGTCTGCTGCTGCTGTTCGGGATGTCGGGTTCCGCCATCGCCAACAAGTACATGCCGGGGCCCGGGCTGTACCCCGCGTACCGGTCGATGCTGGCGCACATCACGCCGAAGCTGGACGGCAAGTGCCCGGCCTACACCAACCCGAAGGCGTGCGTTCCGCGGAAGCACCCCTGGCTGGACCACTTGAAGAAGTAGCAGGAGCGGGGAGCTGCCGCCGCGTCACAGCCTCGACAGTGACGCGGCGGCGAAGAGCACATCGCGGATGACGTCGCGGTCCCCGTCCTGGCCCACCGCTATCCGCTCGGGCTCCAGATGACCCGCGGCCAGCTGGCAGAACTCGACGCTGTCGAGCGCGACATGGGCCACCGCCTCCTCGGCGGTGGCCGGCGCTCCGGGCGAGTCCAGGGCGATGTACCAGTTCCCCCCGCCCTGGCCCTCGACCTCCAGATGCACCGACCTGCCGGGCGAGCCCGCGGCGGTGAGCCGGGCCGGGGAGGCCGTGAGTCCGGCCCGGCGGCGCCCCGCGATGGCGGTGGGCAGCATCCGGGCCGCCAGGTCGATCATGCGGTTGAGGTTGCGCGGCGCCGGAGGGTCGTACGGGTAGTCGACGGCCTCGGCGATGTCCCAGGCGTGTATCCAGCACTCGAAGGCCCGGTCGAGGAACGCGTCCCGCAGCGGCAGCGTGAACGCGCCGTATCCGACGTCCAGTCCGGCGGTCCCGTGCCCGGCGAAGGACACCGTGCGCACCAGCGTCTGGCTCTGCTCGCGCCACCGGGCACGCAACGGGGCGCCCGGCACGTTCCGCGCCGTGGCCCAGTAACTCTCGGTGCGCTGCGCCGGATCGAACGGCAGCTCGTCGATGGGCAGCCCGAGCGCGGACGCGACCAGGCCGTCCACCGCGCAGAGATGGCCGATGACCTGCGCGACGGAGACCTCACGGGCCACCCGCTTGTCCTCGTACCAGCGCAGCTCGACGGGCGCGTCCCAGTAGCCGTCGCCGAGATCGCGCAGCAGCGCGTCCAGCCGGGCGGACTCCGCGTCGTACGGACCCGCCCATTCGGGCACCGGAATGCGCGCCGGGCGGCGGTCGAGACAACCCGACAACACCCGGGACCGCAGCAGCGGATCAAGGTCGAGCGTCTCCTCCTGGTGCAGCAGGCCGACGGCGTCGCGCAGCCGCAGCGCCTCGTCCGCGCAGGACGCGCAGTCCGTGAGGTGCACCTCGACCGCGAGCGACTCCTCGCGTGAGCAGGCGGCCAGCGCCCAGGCCCCGAGCAGGGACTTGAGGGTGCTGTGGTCGTACGGGGGGAGCCGTCCGCGGTCCGGCCCGGGGCCCGTCGTCCCGGCGGTCACCGCTGCCACCCGTCGAGACCCGCGGGCGCGGCGGGTGCCATCGCGGTGGACAGCAGCTGCAGGCCCAGGCGCAGCCGGCGCCGGGCCTCGTCCTCGGTGACGCCCAGGTCGGCGGCGGTCTGCCGGTAGTCGCGCCGCCGGAAGTAGGCCAGTTCGAGGGCGTCGCGCAACGGGGCCGGCATGGAGGTGACGATGAAGTCGGCGCGGGCGGCGGTATTGGCCTCGCGGACCTTCGCCTCGACCTCGTCCTGGCTGCTCCGGCCGCGGTTCTCCGCATGGCGCAGTCGCTGCACGGCCCGGCGCTGGGTGAGCGCGGCGATCCAGGAGCGCAGCGAGCCGCGCCTCGGGTCGTAGGCGTCGGGGTTCTCCCAGAGGAAGCCGAAGACCTCGCGGGTGATGTGGTTCGCGGCCTCGTCGTCGTCCAGCACGCGGTGGGCGAGGCTGTGCACCAGCGACGCGTACCGGTCGTACAGCTCGCCGAGCGCGGCTTCCTCCCCGCGGGCCAGACGCTGCTGCATCTTGCGGTCCCAGCGGGGTGGTGCCGGTGTCGCCATGCGAACCTCTCCCCTCGCCGCCGGCGTTCCGCCGGCCGCGTCGTCCTGCCGGACCTACCCGGCCTCATCAGTTCGAATGTAACCGCCACCTACGACGGCGTACGCCCCTTTGCGCCATCCTGCCGCCGTATCGGACCGCTTCTGGCGATGTGTTATGCGGGTGTGACCGCGGTACTGCTCGGCTGTGCGGGATTCCGGGCATAGGGTTCACATGATGACGCTGTCGCAATTCCCCGAGGAGCGGCCTTCCGGGCCTCCGCGGACCGCCAGGGTGGCCGGGCTGCTCCCAGCGACGTCGCGAGGTGAGTCTCAGTGGAAGTAACGCAGGTCGAGCAGGACGGCTGGGCCGTGGTGATCGTCACGGGCGAGATGGACCTCCTGACCTCCCCCACCGTTCGCCAGCACGTGCACGAGGCGGTCGCCGACGGGCGGCGCAGCGTGGTCCTCGATCTCGCGGAGGTGCGCTTCTGCGACTCCAGCGGAGTGGGTGTGCTGATCGCCGCGCGCCGACTGATGCGTTCGTGCGCGGGCCGGCTCCGTATCGTGCTGCCGGACCAGGGCGCCGCCGACGACGGGTCCCATGTGAACCGGGTGCTCGCCGCCCTCGGCGTCCGCCGCCTCTTCGACGTCTATCCGGACCTCGCTTCCGCGACCGACGACTCGGCCCGGCCGATATCCGCCTAGGGCGCGTGCCAGACGCCGTGGGCCAGGCGGGACTTTCGCAACACGCCCTGGTCCGCACCGGATGTCGCGGGCGGTCTCAGTACGCCGGTGGTCTGGTGGGCTTCGCCGGAGCCGGGCCCAGTGTGGTGGTGCCGATCGCGGCACGGTGGCCGAGGCCGGTGCGATAGGCGTCCAGGGCGGCCTCGACCCGTCCGGTACTGCGCAGCAGATCGCCCAGCAGCCGGCAGAGGTCGGCGAGATCGCCGGCGGCGCCGGCGCGTTCCAGCAGGGACAGGGCGTTGACGTAGTGCTCCTCGGCGGCGTCGAGTTCGCCGTCCTCCTGCGCGATCAGACCGAGCAGCCGGTGGGCGCCGGCCGCGTGGATGGCGCCGCGCTCGGGACCGATGCGGTCGAGCAGCCGGGCGAGCAGTTCGCCCGCCTCGGTGTGACTGCCGCGCCGGCGCAGCACGTCGGCGAGTTCCACCTCCACCTGATCGGTGAAGAGCACGGACTGCTGTGCCGCCAGCATGTCGCGGGCGAGCCGCAGTTCACGTTCCGCGTGCTCCAGATTGCCGTCCTGGGCGTGTACATACCCGCGCATCCAATGACATTTAGCCAGGTCGGAGCGGAATCCCAGGCGCTGGTACAGCTCCTGTGCCTTGGCGAGCGAGGCGTCGGCCTCGGTGATCCGGCCCTCGGCGATGAGGGTGCGGGCCACACTGCGGTGCATTCCGGCGACCAGTGCGGGATCGGTGGCGCTGGGGGCGAGTGCGAGGGCGAGCTCGGCGGCCTGGGCGGCGCGGGCGTGGGCGCCCATGTCCATGTACGGGGCGATGACGGCGGTGTGGAGGAGCAGCAGCGCGTCCGGGTCCTGGGTTCCGGCGGCGTGCAGTCCGTCGATCGCGCTCTCCAGCAGGTAGCAGGCGTAGCGCAGTTCACCCGCGAGCAGATGGGAGACCGCCCGGCCGCGGATCGCGGCGGCCCGGCGCGGCAGCGGCTCACCGGCCAGCAGCTTCTCCACGGCCTCGAAGTGCTCGCGGGCGACGGTGAGTTCCCCGCTCTCGAGGGCGCAGTCGCCCAGCCCGAGCAGGGCCGAGACCTGCTCGTCCGCGAGCTCGTGGTCCCCGGCGGTGGCGAGCGCCGCGCGGAACCGGTCCGCCGCGCCGGCCGCGTCGCCCGCGGCCAGCGCGATCCTGGCCTCGCCCAGCCGGCGCGCCGCGTGCACCTGCGCCTGCGCGCGGCCCGGCCGGCGGTCCCGCGGACCGCTCTGCGCCGCAACCGCACTGTCCGTAGCGTCCGCCACGTCCGCCTCCCAAGACCTGGTCGCGCCACGCGGCCGGACGTCCTGCGCGCGTCAACTCGGCGACGCGTCCCGGAAGTTACGTGGTCAGCAGACGCAGACTAGCGGCTGTTGCGGCATGCCCGGCCGCGGCTGTCACGGCCCGCTAATCCTTACGGTGCCGGTGGCCCCATTGGTCCCGGTCGTCCCGGTGTTCCCGCTGGTTTCTGCTGGGTCCCGCGTCTCCTGAGGGGCGCGGCCTAGGAGGAGCGGGTGCCGCCGAAGCGCTCCCGCAGCTTGAACTTCAGCACCTTGCGCAGCACGTCGTTGCGCGGCAGGGCGTCCACGATCTCCAGTTGTTCCGGCAGCTTGTGGGCGGACAGCCCGTGCTCCCGTAGATATCCGGTGATGTCCGCGAGAGTGATCGGCGGCGCTCCGGCGGGCTGTTCCACGACGGCGCAGACCCGTTCACCGCGCTCGGGGTCGGGCAGTCCGACGACGGCCGCGTCGGCGACGGCGGGGTGCTCGTAGAGCAGGTCCTCGATCTCCTGGGCGGAGATGTTCTCGCCCTTGCGGATGATGATGTCCTTGAGCCGGCCGGTGAGGACGAGATAGCCGTCCGGGGTGAGCCGGCCGAGGTCGCCGGTGATGAGGAAGCCGTCCGGGTCGAAGACCTCGGCGGTCTGGGCGGCGTGCAGATAACCCTGGCAGACGGCCTCGCCGCGCAGCCTGACCTCACCGTCGGTGCCGGCGGGCAGCGGCTTGCCGTCGGAGTCCGTGATGCGGATCTCCATGGCCGCCGGGGGGCGCCCCTCGGTGGTCGCGAGGTGGTCGGGGGTGTCGTCGGGGGCGCCCATGGTGATCATGGGGACCTCGGTCATGCCGTAGCCGTGGGTGAGTTGGCAGCCCATCTCGCGCGTGACCTCGTAGTACAGCTCGGGCGGCATGGGCGCGCCGCCGCCCGCGAGCAGCCGCAGGCCGGGAATGAGCTTGGCGGTGGGGTCCTTGCGCTGCTCGGCCAGGAACATCGAGTAGAAGACGGTGCTGCCGCCGGCGACCGTGACGCCGTGCTCCCGGTAGGCGTCGAGCGAGGCGGGCAGCGCGAAGTGCTCGAGGAGCAGCGCGGGAAAGCCGTAGAGCAGCAGCATCACGGTGTAGTCGGGTCCGGCGACATGGGCGTAGGGGAAGGCCATGGAGCCGACGTCGTCGGGGGTGAGGCGCAGCGCGTGGGCGAGGCAGCCGCCGGCGGCGATGAGGCTGCGGTCGGTGTGCAGCACGCCCTTGGGGTCGGAGGTGGTGCCGGAGGTCCAGTAGATCCAGCGGACCGAGGTGCCGTCGGCGGGCGGTTCCGGCAGCACGGCCGGATCGCCGTCGGGGAGCCGGTCGTAGGTGGTGAGCAGGAGCGGCGGCCGGGACAGCCGCGGCGCGAGGCGGTCGGCCATCGCCGCGTAGTCGTAGCCGCGCCACTCGCCGGGTATCGCGAAGAACTCCGCCCCGGCCTCGCGCAGCGCGTAGCCGACCTCGCGGTCCCGGTAGAAGGGGATGAGCGGGGTCTGCATGGCGCCGAGCCGGGCGAGGGCGAAGGTCAGCAGCACCGTCTCGATCCGGGTGGGCAGCTGCCAGGCGAACCGGCTGCCGGGCCGGACGCCGAGGTCGTGGAGGCCGGCGGCGACGCGTTCGGCCCGGTGGCACAGCTGGCCGAAGGTGATCCGGCGGCCGTCGGTGTCGAGGAGGACGGGGGCGTCGGGGGTGAGCTCGGCGCGGCGGGCGGCGAGCGCCCAGAGGGTTGACGATGCACCGAGGGCCGCTGCGACGGCGGTCGGGGTCTCCTGCGCCGCGACCGTGCCGGTCCCTTGCGCCGGGGCCGTGCCCGTCCCCTGTGCCGGGGCCGATCCGGTCTGCGTCGGGGCCGTGCCGCTCTCCCGCGTCGGGTCCATGCCGGTCTCCTCCGTACCGTCACCACACCTGACGTAGCGTCAGATCCTGGCGGCAGCGTATGCGGCGCGGCCCCGCCGGTCCAGGGGTGTGACGCCGATGGACGCGACGTGCGTGCGTGCGTACTCTAAATCTGACGATCCATCAGATCTGCAGGGAGAGGCCGATGGAACTGCCCAGGATCATCAGCGTCGACGACCATGTCATCGAACCCGCGCACCTCTTCGAGAAGTGGCTGCCGGCCAAGTACCGCGACCGCGGTCCGAAGCCGCTGACCGCAGGTATCGGTGAGCTGGCGTACGTCGCCGGGAAGTACCAGATCACGATGGACCCGGACGGACCGCCCACCGACTGGTGGATCTACGAGGACCTCAAGTTCCCGTACAAGCGGAACATCGCCGCCGTCGGCTTCGACCGCGACGACATGACCCTGGAGGGCATCACCCGCGCCGAGATGCGCCGCGGCTGCTGGGACCCGAAGGAACGCCTGGCGGACATGGACCTCAACCATGTCGAGGCGTCACTCTGCTTCCCGACCTTCCCGCGGTTCTGCGGGCAGACGTTCTCCGAGGCGCACGACAAGGAGGTCGCGCTCGCCTGCGTGCGCGCCTACAACGACTGGATGGTCGACGAGTGGTGCGGTGACAGCGGCGGCCGGCTCATCCCGCTGTGCATCATCCCGCTCTGGGACATCGACCTGGCCGTGGCCGAGATCCGCCGCAACGCCGCCCGCGGCGTCAAGGCCGTCACGTTCAGCGAGATCCCGACGCACCTGGGCCTGCCGAGCATCCACTCCGGCTACTGGGACCCCTTCTTCGCGGTGTGCCAGGAGACCGGCACGGTCGTGAACATGCACATCGGCTCGTCCTCGCAGATGCCCGCCGCCTCCCCGGACGCGCCGCCCGCCGTCCAGGCCGCGCTCAGCTTCAACAACGCGATGGCCTCGATGATGGACTTCCTCTTCAGCGGGGTCCTCGTCAAGTTCCCGACGCTCAAACTCGCCTACAGCGAGGGCCAGATGGGCTGGATCCCGTACGCCCTGGAGCGCGCCGACACCGTCTGGGAGGAGCACCGGGCCTGGGGCGGGGTGCGCGACATCATCCCCGAGCCGCCGTCGACGTACTACTACCGGCAGATCTTCTGCTGCTTCTTCCGCGACAAGCACGGGGTCGCGTCGCTGGACGTCGTCGGCCGCGACAACGCGACCTTCGAGACGGACTACCCGCATGTGGACTCGACCTTCCCGCACACCAAGGCGGTCGCCGAGGACCATATGAAGGGGCTCGACGACGAGACCGTCTACAAGCTCATGCGCGGCAACGCGATCCGGATGCTCGATCTCGACTTCGACCGCGGTCTCGACCTCTCGTCCTTCGCACGGCAGAGCCCCGCGCCCGCGCCCGCGCCCGCGGCCGGCGGATCCGGTAGGTGAGGCGAGCGTGGATCTGACGTACACCGCGGAGCAGGAGGAGTTCCGGGCCGGACTGCGGTCCTGGCTCGGCGACGTACTGCCCAAGCTGCCGCCCCGGCCGGACCCGCGCGACTGGCCGGGGCGGCGTGCGTACGACGCCGGCTGGCAGCGGATGCTGTACGACGCGGGCTACGCGGGCCTGCACTGGCCGGTCGACGCCGGCGGGCGGGGCGCGACGCCGGTGCAGCACCTGATCTTCCTGGAGGAGACGGAGAAGGCGGGCGCGCCCTATGTGGGCGCCAACTTCGTCGGGCTGCTGCACGCCGGGCCCACCATCGCCGCCGAAGGCACCGACGAGCAGCGGCGGCGCTGGCTGCCGCCGGTGCTGCGCGGCGACGAGGTGTGGTGCCAGGGGTTCAGCGAACCCGGCGCCGGCTCCGACCTGGCCTCGCTGCGGACCCGCGCGGTGCGCGACGGCGACGCGTACGTGGTGACCGGCTCGAAGATCTGGACCTCGCACGCGGAGGTCGCGGACTGGTGCGAACTGCTGGTCCGCACCGATCCGCAGGCGCCCAAGCACCGCGGCATCTCCTGGCTCGCGATGCCGATGGACGCCCCGGGCGTCACGGTACGGCCGCTGCGCACCCTCGCGGGGTCGACGGAGTTCGCCGAGATGTTCCTCGACGAGGTGCGGGTGCCGGTCGAGAACCGGGTGGGGGAGGAGAACGACGGCTGGCGCGTCACCATGGTCACCCTCTCCTTCGAACGCGGCACCGCCTTCGTCGGCGAGGTCGTCGCCTGCCGCCGCGTCCTGGGCGAGGTCGCGCGCGCCGCCAAGGCCAACGGCAGCTGGGACGATCCGGCGCTGCGGCGCGGGCTGGGCCGGCTCGCGGCCGAGTTCTCCGTCCTGTGGCGGCTCACCCAGTGGAACGTCAGCGAGGCGGAGCGCTCGCTGCGGGCGGGCGGCACGGGCGTGCCCGGGACCGGCGGGTCGGTCTTCAAGCTGCGCTACTCGCACGCCCGGCAGGAGCTCTACGACACGGCCGCCGAGGTTCTGGGGCCGCTCGCGCAGGACACCGGGCATCCGTGGACGGCGGAGCGGCTGTCGTCGCTCTCGTACACGATCGCCGCCGGCACATCGCAGATCCAGAAGAACATCGTGGCCGAGCGCATCCTCGGCCTCCCGAAGGGCTGAGGGCCGAGGGCCGAGGAGCGGGGGCCGACCGTGGATTTCCAACCGACAGAAGATCAAGAGGCATTGCGGACGGGTGTGCGGGAGCTGCTCGCCGGGCGGTTCCCTCGCGAGGCGCTGCGCGCGGCGGTCGACGCGGGCGACGCCCTGGAGACCGGCTCAGGCGGTGCCTCCGTGGTGGGAGGCCCGCCGGTGGTCGACCGGGTGCTGTGGCGTGAGCTGGGGGAGGCCGGGTTCTTCGCCCTCAGGCTGCCGGAGGCGGACGGCGGGGTGGGCCTCGGGCTGCCCGAGGCCGTGCTCGTCTTCGAGGAGGCCGGCCGCGTCCTGCTGCCGGGGCCGCTGGTCGGTACGCATCTGGCGGCGACCCATCTGACCGGGCCGGTGGCGGCGGGCGCGGCGGCGGGGGAGCTGCTGGTGGCCCTGGCGCTGCCGCCCGCCCCGGTCGGCCACCTGGGCGCCGCGGACGCCGTCCTGGTGCTGGGGGAGCCCGGGTCCCAGGAGCTCGGGGCCGGAGAGCCCGGGTCCCAGGAGTTCGGGTCCGGGGAGCTCGGCGGGACGGGCGTCGGGCTTTTCGCCGCGGACGGATATCCGGCGGCGGAGATCCGTTCCGTCGACCCCCTCACCCCCCTTCACCTGCCCGGCAGCGTTCTGCCCCCGGCCCGCGCACTCGACGGTGGCGCGGGCGTCGAAGCTGCTTCCGCAGGCGCCGACCCGGTTCTCGCGGGCGCCGACCCGGTCCTGCTGCGGCGGGAAGCCGCGCTGCTGACCGCGGCCCTGCAGGTCGGCAGCGCCGGAAGGACCCTCGCGATGGCCGTGCAACACGCCCGGCAACGTGAGCAGTTCGGGCGGCCGATCGGGGCGTTCCAGGCGGTGAAGCACCTGTGTGCGGACATGCTCGTACGGCTGGAGATGGCCCGCACGGCCGTCTACGCGGCGGCGGTGTCCGGCGACGGCTTCGAGACGGCCGCGGCGCGGCTGCTCGCCGACGACGCGGCCTCCCGCAACGCACGTGACTGCCTGCAGGTCTTCGGAGGGATGGGCTTCACCTGGGAGGCCGACGTACACCTCCACATCAAGCGGTCCTGGGTGCTCGCCGCCGGGCGGGGGGACACGGAGCGCCACGAGGAAGAGCTGGCCGGGGAACTGCTCCAGTGAAGGCCGCGTGAATGATCAGTGACGCTGCGTTGATATCGGGTTGTGTCCTACGCGTTACTCGTGACGGACCGGAGTCGGCGTCCGGCTCGGGTACGCTCCATCGGGTGCGAGAGGTACAGAGGCGCCGAGTGGTCGCCGCCCGGCGGAGCCGGGCGGGCGCCGCGCCTGGGACGCCTGGATGTTCGAATCCTCCCCACACGCCCCCAAATGTGCTTCGCACAGTATGCGGTACGCGTACTCCTTTGCGCTGGAATATGCCCGAAGCGCTTGTTGGGGTGACTGTAGGTCAATCATGCTGTGCTACATGGACGTCACGTAGGGTGACTCCGCTGTGGCGCGAGGCGATGTGTCCGCCGGTTCGGATGGTGTGAGCGGTGCAGGTGCTTCAGGTTCAGCTCGAGGTCGGCGCGGATCCCGCGGAAGTGGGCCGGGCCAGGCGATGGGCGCGCTCACGGCTTCTGGGCTCCGGCATAGGGGCCGACGAACCGCTCGCCGAGACGCTGATTCTGCTGATCTCCGAGCTCGTGACGAACGCGGTCGTGCACACCGGCTGTCCGGCGGTGCTGCGGATGCTCTTCCCGGACACCTCGGATGCCTCGGGCACCTCTGACTCGACGGTCCGGGTCGAGGTGGCGGACACCAGCGCCCGCCCGCCCACCCCGCGGCACGCGCACCGGGACGAGACCGGGGGCCGCGGCCTGGAGCTGGTGGACGGGCTGGCCGACCGGTGGGGCTGGCAGCCCGAAGGAGCCGGCAAGCGGATCTGGTGCGAGGTGGACCGCGCCGAGCGGATCGCCTGTCTGGAGGCCGTGGACCAGCGGCCCGGTGAGCGCCAGAGCGCTGGACACCGGGCCGCCGACCGGCCCCTGGCCCTCACGGACCGGACCCCCCTCGCCGACCGGACCCTGACCGACCGGACCATCGGCGACCGGACCCTCGCCGACCGGACCCTCGCCGAGCAGCGGATCAGCCTGAAGCGCCTAGAGCACTGCGACCGGTGCGACCGGACTGCCTGCCCCGCCCACGAAGGGCTCGGGCGTGGCATCCAGGAAGAACTCGTACCGCCCCGCCTCGGTGCAGGCCTCTGACAACTCCTCCAGGTTCCAGTTCTGGCCCTGCAGCATCCCCATTTCCACGAGATCGAGTCCGTGCACCGGCAGCCAGAGGTTCTCGATCTCCGGCGGGAAGATCTCGAAGGTGAGCGTGTCGTTGGCGACCGCCGCCACATCACGCGCGTGGAACCACTCGGGCGTCCTGATGGACAACCCGGGGGACGGGAAGGCGTAGCCGTGCTTGTCGCCGCCCAGGTAGGAGCGCATCTGACCGGTGCGGACCAGCACGATGTCCCCGGCGCGCACCGTGGTCCCCGCCAGCTCCTCGGCCGCCTCCAGGTCCTCGGGGGTGACCGCGTGGTCGCCGGGCAGCCGGTCCAGCTTCCGGGCCGCGGCCACGTCGAGCAGCACGCCGCGTGAGACCAGGGTCGTCACCTTCTCGATGCCGCTGAAGGCGGCGCCGCCGTGCGCGGTGACGGAGTCGGCGGGACGGCCGTTGTAGATCTTTCCGGAGTGCGAGACATGGGTCAGGCCGTCCCAGTGGGTGGCCGCCTGCAGGCCCATGGTGACGGCGTCGTCGCTGGTGGCGATGGTTCCCGGGCCGAACATCTCCAGGTTGAGCGCGACCATGGTGCGCAGCGGGTTGACCCGGCCGGGGATCATGCCGGTCTGCACCCCGTCCTGCTGCAGCGGCAGGGCCAGCGGGACGCGCCGGCCACTGCGTACGGTCCCGGCCGCGATGCGCACCACTTCGTCGGTGATCAGGTTCAGCGTGCCGATCTCGTCGCCCTCGCCCCACCGCCCCCAGTTGTTGATCCGTTTGGCGATGTCGTGGAACTCGGCGGGAAGCGTCACAGCGGCCTCCTGGTCGTAGGGCTTGTGCTGGGGTGTGTACTCACTCCTAGAATCTAACGGTCCGTCAGAAACCATGAGAAGGGGCGGGACGTGGGCAACTTCCTGACCGGAAAAGTCGTCGCTGTTACGGGTGCCGGGCGTGGCATCGGGCGCGCGGTCGCGCTCGCCTGTGCCGCCGAGGGGGCCAAGGTCGTGGTCAACGACTACGGGGTCTCGATCGACGGCGCGAGCGAACCGGCGAGCGAGATCGCGGAGTCGGTCGTCAAGGAGATCCAGGCGGCGGGCGGTGAAGCCGTCGCCGTCGCCGACGACGTGTCGACGATGGCGGGCGGCGCGCGCATCGTCACCACGGCCGTCGAGACGTACGGGCGCATCGACGGCGTCGTGTGCGTGGCCGGCATCCTGCGCGAACGGATGCTCTTCAACATGGCCGAGGAGGAGTGGGACCCGGTCATCGCCACCCACCTGAAAGGCACCTTCACCGTCTTCCGGGCCGCGTCCGCGGTCATGCGCAAGCAGGGAGCCGGCACCCTGATCGGCTTCACCAGCGGAAACCACCAGGGCAGCGTCTCGCAGCCGAACTACTCGGCGGCGAAGGGCGGCATCATCTCGCTGGTGCGCAGCGCCGCACTCGGCCTCAACAAGTACGGGGTGACGGCGAACTGCGTCGCCCCGGTCGCCCGCACCCGCATGTCCGCCAACGTGCCCATGGAGCTCAAGGAGATCGGCGAACCGGAGGACGTGGCCGCCATGGTCGTCTTCCTGCTCTCCGAGCGCGCCTCCGCCATCACCGGGCAGGTCTACACCGTCGCCGGACCGAAGATCGCCGTCTGGGCGCAGCCGCGGGAACTGCGGTCGGCCTGGGGCGACGGGCCCTGGACGCCGGAACGCATCGCGGACGTCCTGCCCGGAACCATCGGCGTCGACCCGATGCCGATGCTCGAACAACTGGAGGCGATGCGCGCGGCAGCGGCCGCCGCCGAGCGGCCCAACGCCTAGGCCGTGTCTGACGACCGTCCGGCTCTTCATGATCGGCCCGATGACGGAGGATCCGTGGACTTTACGTTCGGCCCGGAGGCCGAATCCTTCCGCGCCCAGGCGCGGGCCTGGCTCGCCGAACACCGTGACGGGTGGCCGGCGGGCGGGCGCGGCTGGGAGCGCACCCTCGGTGCGGCCGGCTGGATAGGGCTCGGCTGGACCGGGGACTACGGCAACCGCCGGGCGACCCTCGCCCAGCAGGTCGTCTGGGGTGAGGAGTACGCGAGATCCGGCGCCCCCGGCCGGTCCGGCCACATCGGCGAGAACCTGCTCGCACCCACCCTCCTCGCCCACGGCACCCCCGCGCAGCGGGACCGCTTCCTTCCTTCGATAGCCCGCGGCGAGGAACTGTGGTGCCAGGGCTACAGCGAACCGGACGCCGGATCCGACCTGGCCGGGATCCGCACCGCGGCGGTCCGGGACGACGGCGGCGGCTACCGGATCACCGGCCAGAAGATCTGGACGTCGCTCGCCCAGGACGCCGACTGGTGCTTCGTCCTGGCCCGCACCGAACCCGGCTCCCGCCGGCACCACGGCCTCAGCTTCCTGCTGGTGCCGATGGACCAGCCCGGCCGGATCGAGGTCCGGCCGATCCGCCAGATGTCGGGCGACGCCGAGTTCAACGAGGTCTTCTTCGACGCGGCACACGCGTCCGCCGACCACCTCGTCGGAACGGAGGGCGGCGGCTGGACCGTCGCCATGTCCCTGCTCGGCTACGAGCGCGGGGTGTCCACCCTCGTCCAGCAGATCGGCTTCGAGCAGGAACTGCGCGAGATCACCGACCTCGCCCGGACCACCGGCGCCGACACAGAACCCGTCCTGCGGGCCCGGATCGTCTGCCAGTGGGCCGAGCTCAGAACGATGCGCTGGAACGCCCTGCGCACCCTGGGCACCGACTCGCCCGGCGCCCCCAGCGTCGCCAAGCTGCTCTGGGGCGGCTGGCACCAGCGGCTCGGCGAACTGGCCATGGCGGTCCGGGGCCCGGCGGCCGCCACCGGCCCCACCGCCTGGACCCCGTCCCGGCCCTACGAACTCGACACGCTGCAGCGGATGTTCCTCTTCAGCCGTGCCGACACGATCTACGGCGGCTCGGACGAGATCCAGCGCAACATCATCGCCGAGCGGGTGCTCGGCCTCCCGAAGGAGCCGCGGCCATGAGCCGACCTGTACCCCCGACCTACGCGCACTGGATCAACGGTCAGTGGCACGAACCCGCCCAGGGCCACTACGCGATCATCAATCCGGCCACCGAGGAAACCGTCGGGCACGCCCCCGAAGCGACCGCCGACGACGTCGACGCGGCCGTCCGGGCGGCCCGCGCCGCCTTCGACGGCTGGTCGCGCACCGACCCACGCGAACGTGCCGCCGTCCTCGACCGGATAGCCGACGCGATCTCCGCCCGCGCCGCCGAACTCGTCCCCCTCCTCCAGGCCGAGACCGGCGCCACCGCGCGCGTCGCCTCCGCCCTGCAACTCCCGCCGGCCGCCGACCGATTCCGCCGCTACGCCCGCGGCGCGGTCGAGCCCGATGTCATCCCGCTCGCTCCACAACCCGTCAAAGCTTCTCCTCTCGCACCCGGTGGACTGATCGGCGCCGCCGCCGTACGCCGCCCGGTCGGCGTCGTCGGCTGCGTCACCTCGTACAACTTCCCGCTCGCCAACCTCGCGGGAAAGGTCGCCCCCGCCCTGGCGATGGGCAACACGGTGGTGGCCAAGCCCGCCCCGCAGGACCCGCTGACCTGCCTGCTGCTCGGTGAGATCTTCAAGGAGGCGGGCCTGCCCGACGGCGTGTTCAACGTGGTCGCCGGATCGGGTGCGGCGGCGGGCGAGGCACTCGTCGCGCACCCGGGCGTCGACATGATCAGCTTCACCGGGTCGACGGCGGTCGGGAAGGCGATCGCTTCAGCGTCCGGCCGGACGCTGAAGCGCACGCTGATGGAACTCGGCGGCAAGGGTGCGGCGATCGTCCTGCCGGAATCGGGTGGAGCGGTCCTCAAGACGGCGGTCGGGGCGGTCGCCTCCACCTGGGCCTTCCACAGCGGTCAGATCTGCACGGCGCCCACCCGCGTACTGGTCCACCGCGACCAGTACGAGCAGGTGATCACTGCCCTTGCACAGTACGCCGGAGCGCTGACCACCGGGGACCCTGTGGATAACTCGACCGTCGTCGGCCCGCTCATCAGCGCCGCCCAGCGTGATCGCGTCGAGGCGTACATCGCGGGCGCCCGCGCCCAGGGCGCCCGCGTCGTCACCGGCGGCGAACGCCCCGACCTCAAGCCCGGCTTCTACGTCGCCCCCACCCTCATCGCCGACGTCACCCCCGACATGACCGTCGCCCAGGAGGAACTCTTCGGCCCGGTCGTCGTCGCCCTCGCCTACGACACCGAGGACGAGGCCGTCGAGATCGCCAACGGCACCCCGTACGGGCTCTACGACTACGTCTTCTCCGACGACGCGGGCCGCGCCTGGGCGCTCGCCGCCCGTCTGCGCAGCGGCAACGTCGGCATCAACACGGTTCAGCGCCACCCCGAGACGCCGTTCGGCGGCTTCAAGGAGAGCGGGGTCGGCCGGGACGGCGGCTCGTTCGGACTGCACGCGTACAGCGAACTCCAATCGGTCGTCTGGCCTTCCTGAAACCGAAGGCCCTTGAGGGAACAGGACAGTTCATGAGAGGCGTCATTTTCGACGGCACACAGCCCCAGGTGGTCGACGACCTGGAGGTCCGCGGCCCCGGCCCCGGCGAGGTGCTGGTCGCCATCCAGGCCGCGGGCCTGTGCCACAGCGATCTGTCCGTCATCGACGGCACGATCCCGTTCCCCGTCCCCGTGGTCCTCGGCCACGAGGGCGCCGGCATCGTCGAGGCGGTCGGCCCCGGGGTCACCCATGTCGAACCCGGCGACCACGTGTCGCTGTCGACCCTCGCCAACTGCGGCACGTGCGCGCAGTGCGACCGCGGCCGCCCGACCATGTGCCGCAAGGCGATCGGCTACCCGGGCAGGCCCTTCTCCCGGCAGGGCAAGGACCTGTTCAACTTCGCCTCGAACTCGGCCTTCGCGGAGAAGACCGTGGTCAAGGCGGTCCAGGCGGTCAAGATCCCGAAGGAGATCCCCTTCACGTCCGCCGCCCTGATCGGCTGCGGCGTCCTGACGGGCGTCGGCGCCGCGCTCAACCGCGCCAAGGTCGACCGCGGCGACACGGTCGTCGTCATCGGCACCGGCGGAATCGGCCTCAACGTCCTCCAGGGGTGCCGGATAGCGGGCGCCACCCGGATCGTCGCCGTGGACGCCAACCCCGCCAAGGGGGACGTGGCACGGCAGTTCGGCGCCACCGACTTCATCGACGCGTCCGCCGTGGACGACACCGTCGCGGCCGTCCGCGAGCTGCTGCCGACCGGCGCCGACCACACCTTCGAGTGCGTCGGCAACGTCAAACTCATCCGCCAGGCCATCGACCTGCTCGACCGGCACGGCCAGGCCGTCCTGCTGGGCGTTCCGCCGGCCGACGCCGAAGCGAGCTTCCTGGTGTCGTCCATGTACCTGGACAAGTCCATCCTGGGCTGCCGCTACGGTTCGTCCCGCCCACAGCGCGACATCGCGCTCTACGCCGAGCTCTACCGCCAGGGCAGGCTGCTGCTCGACGAACTGGTCACCGAGACCTACCCCGTCGAGGACTTCGCGAAGGCCGCCGACGACGCCCACCACGGCCGGGTGGCACGGGGGGTGCTCACCTTCTGACGGTCCGAACGGGCGGGAGCCCAGGAGTCACCCACCTTCCGGCAGCCCGGCGACGTCGTTGCCGATCCGGGCGTCGGAGGTGGGGTCGGTCGGAGGTGGGATCGGTCGGTTCAGGCGGTGGGTGCGGCGGCGGGTGTGGCCGTGGCGTTGTTGTTTGCGTTTGCGTTTGCGTTGGCGTTGAAGGTGCGGCGGTAGGCGGACGGTGAGACGCCCAGCGCCGCGTGCAGGTGCTGCCGCATGGAGGTCGCCGTACCGAATCCGGCCCGGTGCGCGACCTGGTCGACGCTCAGATCGCTGGACTCCAGCAGATGGCGGGCGCGTTCGACGCGCTGCTGCACGAGCCACTGCCCGGGACTGATCCCCACCTCCTCACGGAACCGCCGGGTGAAGGTCCGTACGCTCATCGACTCGCGCTCGGCGAGTTCGCGCAGCGTGAGCGGCCGGTCGAGCCTGCCCAGCGCCCAGGCGCGGGCGGCCGTGGTGCTGGCCAGCTGCGGTTCGGGGAGCGGCCGCTGGATGTACTGCGCCTGGCCGCCGTCGCGGTGCGGGGGGACGACGGTGCGGCGGGCGACGGCGTTCGCGATGGCCGTTCCGTGGTCGCGGCGGACGATGTGCAGGCAGAGATCGATTCCGGAGGCGACGCCGGCCGAGGTGAGGATGTCGCCGTCGTCGATGTAGAGCACGTCGGGATCGACCTTGACCTGCGGAAAGAGCCGCTGGAAGTGGTCGGCGCTGTCCCAGTGGGTGGTGGCGGGCCGACCGTCCAGCAGCCCCGCGGCGGCCAGCAGATAGCTGCCCGTGCAGATCGACACGACGCGGGTGCCGGGCCTGATGCGCGCGAAGGCGGCGGCCAGCGGGCCGCTCAGCCGGCCCGAGACGTAGATGTCGTCGAGCTCGTGCGTGGCGGGGACGACGACGGTGTCGGCCGCTTCCAGGACCTCGGGCCCGTTCTCGACGAGGATCGGGAAGTCCGCGTCGGTCTGGACGAGCCCCGGCACGGCCGAGCAGGTCACGACCTCGTAGAGGTTGCGACCCTCCTGGGTGCGGGCGCCGCCGAAGATCCGGGCGGGGATCCCCAGCTCGAAGGGGATCACACCGGGCATGACCAGGACCGCCACCCGGTGCCGGTCCTGATGCCGGAACGCCGTCTCTCGCGTTCCGGTGCGCGTTCCGGTGCGCGTTCCGGTGTGCTGCTTCCCGGCCTGGTCCGGAGTCGTCATGGCCCGATTCTTTCACATCATGGCCATCCGGCCACTCGTTCAGTGTTGAAGCAGGCCCGAAGCTGATCGTGTGACGCAGACACCTCAAGCCCCGACGCAGAATCCGCAGGACGTCCCGGTCTCCGAGGCACAGGACGTTCCGGTCCCCGAGGCGCCGGACGCCGGGATATCGGCCGGCGCGGTGCCCGTTCCCGGCCGGCGGTCGAGGGTTCACCGTGCCTGGTTCGTAGCGGCCGTCACCTTCGTGACGATCATCGGCGCGGCCGCGTTCGCCTCCCTGCCCGGTCTGCTGATCGAGCCCTTGCACGCGGAATTCGGCTGGTCACGCGGCATGATCGGCTTCGCCGTCTCCATCAACCTCGTGCTGTACGGGATCACCGCACCGTTCGCCGCCGCCCTCATGGATCGATTCGGCATCCGCCGTGTCGTCGCCGCCGCGCTCACCACCATCGCGCTCGGCGCCGGCCTCACCATCTTCATGACGCAGACCTGGCAGCTGATCCTGTGCTGGGGCATCCTCGTCGGCACCGGCAGCGGGTGCATGGCGCTCGCCTTCGCCGCCACCGTCGCCAACCGGTGGTTCGTCACCCGCCGTGGACTGGTGACCGGCATCCTGACGGCGGCCGGCGCGGCCGGACAGCTGGTCTTCCTGCCGCTGCTGTCCTGGATCGTCGAGCAGCACGGCTGGCGGCCCGCCGCCGCGACCGTCGCCCTCTCGGCGCTCGCCGTCGTCCCGTTCGTCTGGCTGCTGCTGCGCGACCACCCCGCGGACGTCGGCCTGTCGGCCTACGGGGCGCCGGAGTTCACCGCCAAGCCGGCCCCGGTGCGCGGAGCCGCCCGGCGGGCGCTCAAGGCACTGTCCGTCGCCGCCCGTACGGGCCCCTTCTGGCTGCTCGCCGGATCCTTCGCGATCTGCGGAGCCTCCACGAACGGCCTGATCAGAACCCACTTCGTACCGGCCGCCCACGACCACGGCATGCCGGTCACGGCCGCCGCGTCACTGCTCGCCGTCATCGGCGTCTTCGACATCGCCGGAACCATCGCCTCCGGCTGGTTCACCGACCGCTTCGAGCCGCGCCGGCTGCTCGCCGTCTACTACGGGATGCGCGGACTGTCGTTGATGTTCCTGCCCCAGCTGATGGCGAACACGGTGCACCCGCCGATGATCGTCTTCATCGTCTTCTACGGCCTCGACTGGGTCGCCACCGTCCCGCCGACCATCGCCCTCTGCCGTGAGTACTACGGCGACGACAGCGCCATCGTCTTCGGCTGGGTCCTGGCCGCACACCAGATAGGTGCCGCCGTCGTGGCCTTCCTGGGCGGTGTCGCGCGGGACGCCTTCGGCTCGTACGACCTCGTCTGGTACAGCTCGGGCGCGCTGTGCGCGGTCGCCGCGCTGATGGTCCTGGTCATCCGGCGGGGGCGCTCGACGGGAATCCCGGCCATAGCGGCGGCGTGAGTGGGTGCGTGCGACGACGTGAACCGAGCGTCCTGGCTCGACCCGCTGTGTTGACTACAGGGTGACGTCAACTACTGGGCGAACCGGCCGAAACGTCCACGGTAGAAGAGCAGTGGCCCGGCCTCGGGCGTGGTCCCGTCCGCGTCATCGGGCTCCGCGCAGCCGAGTTCGTTGACCCGGCCGACGACGATCAAGTGGTCGCCACCGGTGTGCACCGCGTGGATCGTGCAGTCGATCCACGCGGGTATGCCCGCCAGCCGCGGCGACCCGGTGACGGGCGCCGGCGTCCAGTCGACCCCCGCGAACTTGTCCGCCCCGCTCACGGCGAAGCCACGGCACAGGGTGCCCTGTTCGTCGCTGAGGATGTTGACGCAGAAGACACCGGCGCGCGCGATCTTCGGCCAGGTCGTGGACGTACGCGCCACCATGAACGCGACCAGTGGCGGATCGAGCGACAGCGACGCGAACGACTGGCACGCGAACCCCGTCGGGCCCTCCGCCCCGGGAGCGGTGACGATCGTCACCCCGGACGCGAACGTACCCAGCACCTTCCGGAACACCGCCGGATCGACCGGCGCCCGTTCGTCCGGCCCCACGGCCCGCAAGTCCGGGCGCGGCAGCGGTTCCACGGGCCCCGCCGTCGTGGCGGCCCCTACCGACCTGAGGTACCGGACGGCGGTGGCCGCCATCCCTGCGTGTCCCATCACATCGACCATTGAACCTGACGGTGCGTCAGATGGGAAGAGGGATCCGGCGGCGGATCGTGCCCCCTCTTCTCGAACTCCTCGCGATCAGCGGCGCGGTCCTGCACGTGCTGCCGGTCCTCGCGCTCTCCGCGTGGGCGGCCGGACGTCAGGGGCGTACGTGGTGGCTCTGGTGCATACCGATCGCCGCGGGGACCGCCCCGCCGTCATCGCCCCCCGAACTCCGGGGACCTGCGCTCCACGAAGCTCCGGACGCCTTCCTGGGCGTCGTCCGTCGTCATGTTGATCTCCTGGGCGGCCGCCTCCGCGGCGAAGGCCGTCGAACGGTCGGCGTCCAGTGAGGCGTTGACCAGTTGCTTCGTCAGGGCCAGGGAACGGGTCGGGCCGGCGGCGAGGCGTTCGGCCCATTCGCGGGCGGTCTTCTCCAGGTCCTCGGCGGGGACGACGCGGTTGACGAGACCGAGGCGTTCCGCGGCGGCGGCCGGGAGGTCGTCGCCGAAGAACATGAGCTCCTTCGCGCGCTGCGGGCCGATGAGCCGCGGCAGCAGATACGCCCCGCCTCCGTCGGGCACGAGGCCGCGGCGGACGAAGACCTCGATGAACTTCGCGCGGTCGGAGGCGAGGACGAGGTCGCAGGCGAAGGCGAGGTGCGCGCCGATGCCGGCCGCGGTGCCGTTGACCGCCGCGATCACCGGCTTCTCGCAGTCCAGGACGGCGGAGACGAGGCGCTGCGCGCCGCGCCGGATCGTCCGGGCGACATCGCCCGCGACGCGCTCGCCGGGCGCGGCCGCGCCGCCGCTGAGGTCGGCTCCCGCGCAGAACGCGCGGCCGGTGGCGGTGATGACGACCGCCCGGACGGCGGGGTCGGCGGATGCCGCGTCGAGCAGCGCGATGATGCGTTCGCGCTGGTCCCAGGTGACCGCGTTCATCGCTTCTGGGCGGTTGAGAGTGATCCATGAGACGCCGTTGTCAGTGGCGTGAAGTACCAATGAATCAACCGGATCGATCGGACTGATCGGGTCGACGGAATCTTCACGGGGGGTGGGCGTCATGGGGGAGTGGCTCCTATTTGTGCGTAGGGCTGAGGGCGGATCGGACCGCTTACCGGCAGACAGGACACCGGCAGACAGGACACCGGCAGACAGGACACCGGCAGACGGCTCACCGGCAGACCGCTCACCGGCAGACCGCGAGTGCGTCGAGCGCCACCGCACCCTGGCCGCGCGGCAGCACCATCAGCGGGTTGATGTCGAGTTCGGAGAGATCGCCGCCGAGTTCCATCGCCATCCGCTGTACGCGCATGACGACGTCGACGAGCGCGTCGACGTCGGCCGGGGGCGCCCCCCTGACCCCTTCGAGCAGTCGGTGGCCGCGCAGTTCGCCGAGCATGTCGCGGGCCATGTCCTCGCCGAACGGCGGTACGCGGACGGCGGCGTCGGCGAGGATCTCGACGAGGACCCCGCCGAGGCCGACGGTGACGGTCGGGCCGAAGAGGGGGTCGTGGGTGACGCCGACGACCATCTCGACGCCGCGTTCGACCATCTGGCAGACGAGGATGCCGTCGAGTTCCACGCCCTCGTAGCGGGCGATGTCGGTCAGGTCGCGATAGGCGTCGCGGACCTGGCTCGCGGAGGTCAGACCGATCTTGACCAGGCCGAGTTCGGTCTTGTGGCCGAGCTGCGCGCCGGACGCCTTCATGACGACGGGGTAGCCCACCAGGCCCGCGGCCCGGACGGATCCGGCCGCGCTGGTGACCAGCTGCTCGCGCGGCACCCGGATCCCGTACGCGCGCAGCATCTGCTTCGCCGCGTGCTCGCTGAGCTGGTGGCCCGCGCGCATCAGGGCCTGCGCCTTGCGGGCCGAGGAGGAGCGGGTGCGCGGGGCGTCGTCGAAGGGGGAGCGGTAGGCGGCGGCGAAGTGGTGGTGGTCGAGATAGGACTTGACGGCGCTGATGCAGTTGCCGAAGGTGCGGAAGGTCGCGAGCCGGGACGAGCCGAGGAGCGTGGTGCGGTAGGCGTCCTCGGTGCCCAGCGGCGAGCCCCACACCACGCACACCAGCTTGTCCGTGCTCTCCGCCGCGTCGGCCAGGTCCTGCGCGAGCTTGTCGCTCATGGGTGGGAACGGACCGGTGATCGGACAGATGAGGACGCCGACGGACGGGTCGGCGAGGATCGCGTCGATGATCTTCCGGCCGCGCCAGTCGCCCACCGGGTGACCGCCGTTGTCGATGGGGTTCGCGACGTTGAGGTAGTCGGGGATCCACTGGTGGAGTTCGGTCTGCTTCTCGTCGGACAGGCGCGGGATGTCGAGTCCGGCGGCGGTGGCGAGGTCGGAGAAGTGGGCTCCGGTGCCGCCGGATATGGAATAGACGACGACGCCGTCCGCGGTGGGCGGCTTGGCCCGGGCGAGCAGGGTCGCCGTGTCCTGGAGCTGGTCGAGTCCGTCGACGCGGATGACGCCGAACTGCTTGAAGGCCGCGTCGACGACGGCGTCGGAGCCGGTCAGCTTGCCGGTGTGGGAGGCGGCCATGCGGGCGCCGGTCTCGGTGCGGCCGACCTTCACCATCACCACCGGCACCTTGTTGCGGGCCGCGCGGTCGGCGGCGAGGGTGAACGAGCGGCCGTCCCTGAGCCCTTCCACATACGCGGCGATGGCCCCGACCTCGGGCTGCTCGGCGAAGTACGAGATGAAGTCGGCGGTTTCGAGGTCCGCCTCGTTGCCGGTGGGTGCCCAGTGGCTGATGCGGATGCCCAGTTCCTGCAGCGTGTAGAGGGGCCGGCCCTGGTGGCCCGACTGGGTGATCAGCGCGATGGCCGGCCCGGTCAGGTCCTCGCGGAACTTCTCGAAGGCGTTGAGGTTGGTGTTCGGGCCGAGCAGCCGCATGCCGGAGGCGGCGACGACCTCGGCGAGCCGGGTCTGCGCGGCGGCGCCCTCCTCACCGGTCTCGGCGAATCCGGAGGCGAAGGCGACGGCGAACCGGACCTTGGCCTCGCCCAACTGCTCGATGACGGGAAGGGGGTCACCGACGAGGAGCACCGCGAGGTCCACGGTCTCCGGCAGATCCGTCACCGAGGCATAGCAGGGCAGGTCGAAGACGGTCTCGCGGCCGGGGTTGACCGGGAAGAGCCGGGCCCCGACCCGCTGCGACCAGGCGATGAGCTGTCTGGTGATGCCGGTGTTCGGCCGTCCTTCCGTGTCGGACGCGCCGACCACCGCCACGGTCTCCGGCCGGAAGAACCGGTCGAGGTCCGGGACGGTGTTGTGCAGCGGACGGCCACCGACGTCGGTGTCGGACGCGCCGCGTGCGGCGGGCCCGGGGCCGGGGCTGCGGGTGCTGTATGTCGATCCAAGCATCGGTCTCGCCCGCTCCTGCTCGAAGGTATACAGAACTGACGCATAGTCAGATTACTGAACTGACGACGTGTCAGGAACAGTGCGGGCATGTGAAAGATGTGAAGGAGGCCAACTGGGCCGCTATTCAGGGGGTTTTGGGCGCGCGAACGGACACCGGCGGACCCGGTCGGTGGCTTCTTTGGCCGGAAACGGCCAGAGCGGGGTCCGGGGCGGACGGGGGAGGAAGGGGTACGTACAAGAACGGATCGGACAGCGGTCGGTCACGGCCGCCGGGAGGTTCGGGCGGCCGCGCGGGCGATACGCCGGGCGTCGATGGCGAGTTCGCGGAACATGCCGCTGATGGGGTTGGTGAAGCCGGTGAAGTAGAGGCCGGGAGCGCCCGGCGGGGTGTGCGGGCCGTGCACGACGGGGCGGCCGTCGCTGTCGAGGACGCCCAGGTGGCCGACGAGGGGTTCGAGGCCGCGCCGGTATCCCGTGGCGGCGATGACGACCTCCGGACCGATGCTCGAACCGTCGGCCAGCACGACCTTGTCGCCGTCGAAGCTCTCCACGGCGGCGACGGGTTCCACCCGCCGTGCCTGGATCGCGTCGATCAGGCCGACGTCCTGTACCGGGATGGCTCCGTCGTCGCGCACGCGGGAGTAGAGGCCGGTGGTGGGGCGGGCGAGTCCGTAGGCGGACAGGTCGGGGACGCTGAGCCGCTCCACGTACGGGGCGACCCGGTCGACGACCGCGGTCGGCAGCCGGCGGCAGAGGATGCCGGTGGCCTGGGCGGGCCAGCCGGCCGTGGTGCGGCGCAGGATGTGCGGCGGCGTCCGGACGGCGATCCGCACGCGGGCGGCGCCTGCTTCGATGAGGTCGACGGCGATCTCGGCGCCGGTGTTGCCGACACCGACGACGAGCACGTCGCGGCCCGCGTAGGGCTGGGCGTTGCGGTAGTGGGCGGCGTGCAGCAGCTCGCCGGAGAAGCTGTCGCGGCCGGGCCAGTCCGGGAGGTGGGGCACGTGGTTGGTGCCGGTGGCGACCACGACGACGGAGGCGGTGAGCAGCCGTCCGCCGGTGGCGGGCAGCTGCCACGTGCCACCGCCCGTTCCGCTGCCCTTGCCGCCGCGCCCGCCGGCTCCTCCAGGGCTGCCCGCGGCGATGTGGGCGCCGTCGACGCGGTCGATCCGGGACACCTCGATGCCGGTGGCGACGTCGATCCGGTGGTGCGCGGTGTAGCGCTCCAGGTAGCGGATGACGTCGTCGCGGCCGACCCAGCGTCCATACGCGCGCGGGATGGCGAAGCCGGGCAGGCCGGACAGTCGTCGCGTGGTGTGCAGATGCAGCCGGTCGTAGTGGCCGCGCCAGGACGCGGCGACCGCGTCCGACCGCTCCAGTACGAGCGTCCGGACGCCACGCCGGCTCAGCGCCGCCGCCGCGGCGAGGCCGCCGGGTCCCGCGCCGATGACGATCGCGTCGGGGGAGGCGGTGGCCGCGGCGGGCGCGGGGGAGGCCGGCGGGACGGAGGAGGTGGGGTGGTCGACCATGAGGTGCTCCCGGGGCCTGGCGGAGTGGCTGTCGGAGGGACGTACCGGAAGGTGACAGGTGGCGCGGGAGTGAGAGTAGTCCCGGAAGCGATCAATCCGAGAGCGTTTGGCGCCGGACTCTTGCGCGGATCAGTCTCCATCCGATGAACTGACGTACCGTCAGATTTCGAGAGGGAGGCCCACGATGCAGACGATCTGGCTCACCGGAGCCGAATGGCTCGCCGTGCTGCGCATAGGCCTCGGTCTGTGGTGGCTGGAGAGCTGGCGGCACAAGGACAAGAAGGGCTGGTTCGAGCGCGGCACCGGCATCGCCTGGGCCAAGAGCGTCGCGGACAAACACCGCTGGAGCTTTGTGCAGGGCGGCTTCACCACCGTCGTCGCGCCACGGCCCAAGCTGATGGCGTACATCGTCGTGTACGCCGAGCTGGCGCTCGGGCTGGGTCTGACGGTCGGCCTGCTGACACCGGTGGCGCTCGTCGGCGGGCTGCTCCTCAACCTGCTCTATCTCGTCCTGATGATCCACGACTGGGCCGAGCAGGGCCAGAACGCCATGATGGCGCTGATATCGCTCGTCGCGCTCTTCGCGATGAGCTGGCAGGCCTGGTCGCTCGACAACCTGTGGGGGCTGTTCCTGTGACGGCGCAGCGCTTCGACCTTCCCGACATCGACGCCTTCACCCGCCCGTACTGGGAGGCCGCCGCCGACGGCCGGCTGTTGATCCGGCGCTGCGCCGCCTGCGGGACCGCGCACCACTATCCGCGCGAGTTCTGCCCGTCCTGCTGGAGCGAGGACGTCGCCTGGGAGCAGGCGAGCGGCCGCGCCACGCTCTACACCTGGTCGGTCGTCCACCTCAACGACCTGCCGCCCTTCGGCACCCGGGTGCCGTACGTCGCCGCCGTCGTCGATCTCGCCGAGGGCCCGCGGATGATGACGGAGGTCGTCGACTGCGAAGCGTCCGCCCTGCGGATCGGCATGGACCTGCACGTACGCTTCCGCACCGAAGAAGCCAACCCGGAGGCACCGGCTAGTTCCCACGCTCCGGCCGTCGCCGTCTTCGCACCCGCCGCACCCGATGCATCTCCTGCCTCCGGTACCCCGCTGCCTGCTCAGTGAGTTGAGTGTTCCAGGGGTGGCAGGACCGTGCGTGGGTCGCCGCCGGCGAACCATATGCCGATCACGAACGCGGCGGTGGCCTCCAGGTAGCCGGCACGGTCCAGGCCGCCCGCGTCCAGGGGGACCGCGCGCAGGTCGGTCACGAGGGTGCGCACCAGGGCGAGGGCGTTCGCGTCGTCCCCGCACAGGGGGACGGCCAGGCCTTCCGTGGGTGCGGCCCACACCCCGGCAGCGCACAGGTTGAACGCCTTGACCACGTGTGCGCCGGGTGCCGCGGCCGCGATCCGGCGGGCCGCGGACGGGCCGCCGTCGGTGGTGAGCACGAGGCCGTCGGGCCCCGGAACGATCGGGTTCGAGCAGCGATCACCGCTCGTCCCGCGAGCGGGTCGGCGAGCGAGGTGATCACGTCGCTCATCGCGGCGTGCGGAAGCGCGGCGAGCACCGTCTCACCGTGCTCGGCGGCGTCCGCGAGCGTGCCTGCGCGGGCGCCGAGCCGGGCCGCGAGGCCGGCCGCCCTGCCCGCGTCGCGCGCCCCGACCACGATGTCGTGTCCGGCCGGAACACGGGACGACCCTGGCCGACCAGCCGGCGGGCGCCGGGCAGGTCCCTCAGCCGCCCGCCGTCCGGTAGAGCGTGAAGAGGGCGTCCTCGAAGAGCGGGCTGTACGAGACGCTGTCGTCCGGGCCGCCGCCGTCCAGGCCGCCCACCAGGCCGATGACCTTGCCGGTCTTCGTCTTCGGATCGAAGTCCAGCAGCCAGGGGCTGCCGGACGTGCCGTCGTAGTAGCCGCCGCAGTCCATCTGCAGCTGGCGCAGGCCGGACAGCCGGGAGGTGGCCGTCGTGCAGCTGATCGCCCGGCCCGTCGGGTCGAAGGCCTCGCCGGGGTAGCCGATCACGGTGACCTTGTTGGTCCAGCCGGGTGTCCGGGCCAGGACGTTGGCGCCGGTGATGTCCTCGATGCTCCGGCCCTGGTCGTTCTTCTTCACCCGCGCGAAGGCGAAGTCGTAGTCGGAGCCGGTGTCGTAGTCCGCCCACCGCGGGTCGGTGAAGACCTGGTCGACGGCCCAGGTCCCGTACGGCTGGGTCTTCGAGCCCTTGACGTAGTCGGGGACGAAGACGACGTCCGTGCCCGCCTCGCAGTGCGCGGCGGTCAGCAGGAGGCTGCGGGACGGGCTGTGGACGACGCTCGCCGAGCAGAAGTGGGCCTCGGCCGACTCGTCGACGGAGAAGAGCACGCCGACGGTCGGGATACCGCTGATGTGCCGGGCGGCCCCGGCCGGGGCGATGGTGGTGCTGACGTTCGCGTTGGGGAGGGGCAGCTCCTCCGGCCCGAACGGAGCGGTCTGCGGCATGGCGTTCGCCATCCGCTCCGGGGTCCAGAACTGGGCCGCGGCCTGGTTCGTCCAGCCCTCCCGGGCGCTCGGCTGCGGGCTGGCCCACGGCGTCCACAGCGCGGCGGCGGTCAGCACGAGAGTGCAGGCCAGGGGTAGGGCGAAGCGCTTGACCACGCGATACCCCTCTCCGGGCCGCCGGTAGATCCACTGACCGGGCCAGCGTACTCACGCCCGCCGCGAAGAGGCCTTTCGTGATCTTCGATCTTCATGATTCTTCCGACCGGCGAGGCAATCCGACCGACGCTACAACCTGACCGACGGGACAAATGCTCCCGGTCCGGCCACTCCGTCCGGCCCGGCCACCGCACGCCCTAGCCGCGTTCGAGGATCACCGTTCCCGAGGAGCAGAACCAGCCGCCGGTCCCGGAGGCGACGGCCAGCCGTGGCAGCCGTCCGCCGGACTTGCGCACCTGCCGGTCGCCCGCCTCGCCGCGCAGCTGCCGGACGGCCTCGATGAGCAGGAACAGACCGCGCATCCCGGGGTGGCAGGCGGACAGGCCGCCACCGTCGGTGTTGACGGGCAGATCGCCGTCGATCGTGAGCCGGCCCTTCTCGACGAAGGCGCCGCCCTCGCCCTTGGCGCAGAAACCGAGGTCCTCCAGCGTCACGAGCGTCATGTACGTGAAGGCGTCGTAGATCTCGGCGAGGTCGATGTCGGCGGGGGTCACCCCGGCCCGCTCGAAGGCGAGCCGGCCCGAGACCGCCGCAGGGGAGACCGTGAAGTCCTCCCACTCGGACATCGTGGTGTGCGAGACCGAGGTGCCCGAGCCGAGGATCCAGACGGGGGTCTTCGCCGTGTCCGCCACGTACTCCTCGGCGGCCAGCAGCACCGCGCCGCCGCCGTCGGAGCGGATGCAGCAGTGCAGCTTGGTGAACGGGTCGGCGATCATCGGCCCGGACAGCACCTCGTCGACGGTGATCGGGGTGCGGTACATCGCGTCGGGGTTGCGGGCGGCGTTGGCGCGGGCCTGCACGGCGACCTCGGCGAGCTGCTCCGGCGTCGTGCCGTACTGGTGCATGTGGCGGCGCGCGGCCATCGCGTACTTGGAGATCAGGGTGTGGCCGTACGGGACCTCGAACTGCAGCGGGCCGCGGGCGCCGAAGGAGAGGTTCGCGGTGCGCCGCTTCGCCTTGATGTCGGCGCGCGCGGTGGAGCCGTAGACGAGCAGGACGGCGTTGGCGTGGCCGGCGGCTATCGCCTCGGCGGCGTGCGCGGCCATGACCTCCCAGGTGGAGCCGCCGACGGCGGTGGAATCCACCCAGGTGGGGCGCAGGCCGAGGTATTCGGCGACCTCGACGGGCGCGAGGATCCCGAGACCGGCCGAGGCGAGGCCGTCGACGACCGACCGGTCGAGCCCGGAGTCGGCCAGCGCCCGGCGGGCGGCCTGGGCGTGGAGGGCGTACGGGGTGGCCTCGTCGACCCGTCCGCAGTCGGACAGCGCCACGCCGACGACGGCGACCTTGCGAGCAGCAGCAGCCATGAATCTGACGGTACATCAGATTCGGAAGCCCGGAACAGGGGATGCGGCGAGGGGGCGGCGAGAGGGGGCGATAGGGAGGGGTGGTGCCTCAGCGCCTCTTGCGCAGCTGGGCGGCCGCCGAGGACATCTGCGTCAGGGCGACGAGCGCGAGCAGGATGTACAGCACCCGCTGGAAGCCCGAGATGTCGCTCATCCAGAACTGTGCGCTGATCCACAGGACCAGCAGCGCGGCCCAGATCGCGATGTAGACCTTGAGCTGTGTCGTCGACGTGTCCGGCCCTGGGGAGAGGAAGCGCAGCGTGGTGCTGCGCGGGCGCTGCGGCTTCGGGCGCGGGGTCTTGCCGTCCTGGCTGGAGTTCTGGCTCATGCCGGACATCATGCCCGGTCGGGAATGGGTGCTCCCCGGCCCTGTGCATCTGGACTGCCGCTCCCTAAGATGACGGACCGTCAGATTAGCCTGTGAGGAGCCCGCCGATGGATGCCGCGTTCACCGAGGAGCAGGACGAGATCCGGCGCACCCTGCGAGAGGTACTGCAGAAACGCTGCGGGCCGGACGAGGTCAAGGCCGCGGTCGGTACCACCGCGGGATACGACGAGCCCCTGTGGCGCCAGCTCGCCGAACAGCTCGGCCTGCCGGGACTCGGGCTGCCGACGGAGTACGGCGGCGCCGGTTGCGGGCCGACCGAACTGGTGCTGGCCTGCGAGGAGGCGGGCCGCACGCTGCTGCCGTCGCCCCTGTTCAGCACCGCGGTGCTGGCCGCTCCGCTCATCGCCGACCTCGGCACCGAGCAGCAGCGCGCCGACCTGCTGCCCAGGATCGCCGCCGGCGCCGTCACGGTGGCGCTCGCGCTGCCGGGCGGCCTCGGCACGGCCCTGGGCCTGACCGGCCCGAACGACGGCAGCTGGGCGGGCGGCGGCCGCGCCGGCGGCATCCAGGCCCGCCAGGATCCGGACGGGGCCGGCTGGCGGCTCTACGGGCAGGCCGACCAGGTACTGGGCGGGCACAGCGCAGGCCTGCTGCTCGTCGCCGCCCACGCGGGCGGCTACGCGGCCGCCCGCACCCGGCTCTTCCTCGTCGACGGCGACGCGGCCGGCGTCGTACGCACCCGCCTCACCGCGCTCGACGAGACCCGCCCCGAGGCCCGCATCGAGCTGCGCGACGTCGCCGCCGTGCCGCTCGGCGGCGACGAAGCGGCCGACCCGGGGCCCGCGCTCGCCCGGGCAGGTGAACTCGCCGCCGCCGCGCTCGCCGCGGAGGCGGTCGGCGCCGCGGACCAGGCGCTCGCCTCAACCGTGGAGTACGTGCAGGTCAGAGAGCAGTTCGGACGTCCCGTCGGCTCCTTCCAGGCGGTCAAGCACCGGCTCGCCGACCTCTACGTCCAGGTCCAGGCGGCGCGCTCCGCCGCCTACTACGCCGCCTGGGCGGCCGCCGCCTCCGAGGGCGACCTGCCGGTCGCCGGGCCGCTCGCGCTCGCACAAGCCCTGGAGGCCCTGCGGTCCGTCGCGGGTGAGGCGATCCAGCTGCACGGCGGCGTCGGCTTCACCTGGGAGCACCACGCGCACCTGTACTTCAAGCGCGCCGCGTCCGACGAGCTGCTCTTCGGCCCGGTACACCTGCTGCGCGCCCGCGCCGCGGACCGGGCGGGGCTCTTCGGGCCGGCGGTTCCCGTGGTTCCCGTGGTTGCGACGGCTCCGGCCGCTCCGATCGTGGAACCCGCCGCTGAGTCGACGGCCGCCGGGAGCGCGGCATGAAGAAGACGCTGATGGAACGTTCGAAGCCACTCGTCCAGAAGGTGTCGTCCACCCGCGGCTTCGCGAAGGTCGCGCCGTACGTCGTCCCGGCCATGGACAAGGTGGTGCACCGGCTGACGAAGGGAAAGGTGCTGCTCAGCGCCCAGATGCTACCCGGCGTCGTCCTGACGGCGACCGGCGCGAAGAGCGGGCAGCCGCGCCGTACGCCGTTGGCGTGCATGCCCGAGGACGGCGGCACGTTCGTCCTCATCGGCAGCAACTTCGGGCGGACCGACCACCCGGCGTGGACCGGCAATCTGATCAGGCATCCGGATGCGGAGATCAACTGGAAGGGGAAGGACCTGCTCGTCGTCGCCCGGCTCCTCGAAGGGGCCGAGCGCGAGGCGGCCTGGGCGGCGGTCCTGAAGTTCTGGCCGCCCTACGCGTCCTACGCGGCACGCGTGGACCGGCAGATCCGGCTCTTCCGTCTCGTACCGCGCGGTGAGGAACCGGCGGCGGACTGACCACCGACGACGTATCGAGCCATGGCATCCGCACGTACGAAAACGCGGGCGCCGTACCGGCTACCTCCCCCGAGGACCGGACGGCGCCCGCGTTGGGCGTGACGTGGCAGGACGGATGGACACATGAACAGGAGCGCGCCAAGGGCCGCTTGGGGCCTGATGAGTTACTTGACGGGCTTCTTTCCGGTGACGCCGAGATGCACCAGCAGTGCGAGGTTCGGCTTCAACTCGGCCTGTTTCACGCCCCAGCTGGTGAACCCCTTCTGGTGCGACGCGACGGCGGCCAGCATGGCGACCAGTGAGCCGGCCATGGCGGCCGGGCTGACCTCCTTGTCGACCTTGCCCTTGCTCTGCAGATCCTTGATGGAATCCGTGAGCGAGTTGGTGACGGCGTTGAGGATCTTCATGCGGATCTTGTAGAACCGCTTGTCCCCTTCTGCCGCTCCGAGGTCGACGACGCGCAGAATCGCGTCGTTCTTCCGCCAGAAGGAGAGGAAGCCGTCGACCAGTTCCTCCGCCGCCAGGGCGCCGGACTTGCCGATCCAGGAGCGTCCGGCGACCAGGTCGGTGAGGCTCGCTCCTTCCTTGGCCATTTCCTCGGCGAGTTCGAGGACCGCGCCCTCGACGTCGGGGAAGTACTGGTAGAACGTTGCGGGGGAGGTGCCCGCCATCCGGGCCACGTCAATGACCTTGACGTCCCGGTACGGCGAGGTGCTGAGCATCTCGCCGAGGCAGTCGAGCAGCTTCTGCCGCGTCGCCTGACCTCGACGACCGGCAACACGGCCGTCGACGGTGCGAACTTGTCCTGTCATGCCGTCAGTTTACCGGCGGGTGATCAGCGCGCGATTCGGCCTCGTGCAAATGGGTTCGACCGGATTCCGGGTGCGGTCCCGACTGCGTCGAATGCGGTCCCGACGGCGTCGGATGCGATGCGGGGGACGTTGGTCCGGCAGGCTTTCCGGTCGGCCCCGGCGCTGCCGCGCCTGATCGTCCCCGGTCCGCCTCCGGTCTGTCCCCGGTCCGCCATTCGAGCGAATCATCTTATCAACAGCCTGTGGATAACTTCTGTGGGCAGTGCTCTGCGGGGCCCAGGAAGGGCGCATATGTTCGAATAGTGGCCGAAGTGCCGTATTCGTCGTCCTTGGCGTGACGAACAGGGCCCGCGACACGCCGTCCCGACTTCTTTGATGAGTCGGTTCGCGGCCGGCCGCACTCCGGTCCGCCGTGGATGACGCGACAGCCCGCCCCACGGAGCCCCGGCCCGGGTTTTGCCTGGTTCGGGCCTGGTTCCGGCCCGGTTCGGGCCCGGTTCCGGGTCGCTTCCGGCTCCGGTCAGCCCTCTGTTCACAGCGGTCAGGACCGGGGGTCCGTACCGACAGAATCGACAGATGTCGTGTCGTTACGCCCCCGGGTTCGCAACTGGACCCTCCGCCAGGAAGAATCAGCTTCCATATGGGGAACACCCCACGGGGAGGGACGGGCACCGGTGGAGCAGCTGACGCAGCACGACCCGCGACGGATCGGCCCTTTCGAGGTGCTGGCCCGGCTCGGTGCCGGCGGCATGGGGCTGGTCTATCTCGCCAGGTCGGCCTCCGGCCGCCGGGTCGCGATCAAGACGGTGCGCGCCGAGCTCGCCGAGGACCAGCTGTTCCGGGTCCGCTTCAGCCGTGAGGTCGAGGCGGCCCGCGCGGTCAGCGGCTTCTACACGGCCGCCGTCGTGGACGCGGACGCGCGCGCGGCCGTGCCATGGCTGGCCACCGCGTACGTCCCCGCCCCCTCCCTCGAAGAGATCATCAACGAGGCCGGGCCGATGCCCGCCCAGGCCGTCCGCTGGCTCGCCGCCGGCGTCGCCGAGGCGCTGCAGTCCATCCACGGCGCGGGGCTCGTGCACCGTGACATGAAGCCGTCCAACGTCCTGGTCGTCGAGGACGGGCCCCGGGTGATCGACTTCGGTATCGCCAGCGGGGTGTCCAACACCCGGCTGACCATGACGAACGTCGCCGTCGGCACCCCCGCCTACATGTCGCCCGAGCAGGCCCGCGACTCGCGCAGCGTGCGCGGCGCCAGCGACGTGTTCTCGCTCGGCTCGACGCTGGTGTTCGCCGCGACGGGGCACGCCCCCTTCCACGGCGCGAACCCCGTCGAGACGGTCTTCATGCTGCTCCGCGAGGGCCCGGACCTGGCGGGTCTGCCGAGCGAGCTGCGGCCCCTCATCGAGTCCTGCATGCGGATGGAAGCCGACCAGCGGCCCACGCCCGCGGAGCTCCAGGCCCAGCTCGCCCCGCATCTGTTCTCCACCGGCAGCGACGACACGGGTACGGCGTCCGCGTGGCTGCCGCCCGGGGCGGTCGCGCTGATAGAGCAGCGCCGCAGCGGGCGGCCGGCCGTCGCCGTCAACGCCGGCACCGCACCGCCGCCACGGCCTCCCGTGCCGCCGCGCACCCCGGACCCCGAACCGGTCGGGCACGGCCGGCACGGTGTGGACGGCCGACAGGGCCCCGGCGGCGCCGGTGGGCTGAACGGTCCCGGCGGTTTCAACGGTCCCGGCGGGCTGAACAACGGCCCCGGTGGTCTGAACGCGGGCGGTCCGAACCCTGGTGGTCGGAACGCCGGTGGTCTGAACGCGCCGGTCGGCGGGCGAGGTGGTGCCGTGTCCGAGCCGCACACCCACGGGCCCGTCCGGCTGGCCGGTTCCGCTCCGATAGGGCCGGGCCTGCGCGTCGCGGACGCCGACCACGGTGCGCGACCGCCGGAGGGCGCCCCCGGCACGGACTGGGTGCGGCGCGGTGGCTCCCACCGGGCCAACGGGCCCGGCGCGCTCCCCGTGCAGCAGCTCCAGCCGCCGGCCCCGCCGGGGGAGTGGCGGCCCTGGCGCTTCCGTATGTCCAACGACGTGTGGGGCACGCCCGTCGTCTCCGACGGGCGCCTGTACGTCACCTCCTTCGAGGTGCACGCGCTCGACATCGCCAGCGGGCGGCGGCAGTTCAAGACCCGCGACGTCGCCTGGACGATGGCCGTCGCCGACGGCCGCATCCACGCCTCCGACGGACCGAGCCTCTACGCCCTCGACACGGCCGACGGCGGCGACCTCTGGCGCACCGGCGTCGAGGGCTGGATCTACTCGCTGCGCGCCGAACACGGCACGGTCGTCACCGGCACGCGGGGCGGCGGCGTCCAGGCCTGGGACGCCGACCGCGGACTGCTGCGCTGGGAGCGCGGCGGCGCGCAGACCGAGTTCGAGTCCCCCGAGTCGGGGCCCTCGATCGCCGCCGGCACCGTCTACTTCCAGGGCGGCGGCCGCTTCTACGCCATCGACGCCGGGTCCGGCGCCGAGCGCTGGTCCTACCCGGTCGGGGCGTCCGGCGTCCCCGGCGCGACCGGCAGCGTCCCGACGCGGCCGGTCGTGGCCGACGGCATCGTCTACGTCACCGCGGGCACGCGTGTCCTCGCCCTCGACGCCAGGTCCGGGGCGGAGCGCTGGCGCTTCGACGCCCCCGCCGTCATGTTCGGGCCGCCGGCCCACGTTCCGGGCGCCGGCGCGGCGGGCGGCGGCATCTACATCGCCGACCACCTCGGCACGGTCTACGCCCTCGACCCGCACACCGGCCGCGACCGCTGGCGCGTCGCCACGGAGCCCCGGCAGTCCCTCGAACCGGTGCTCGTCGCCGGCGGCGACGTGCTCCTGGGCGCGGGCAGCGCGCTCTACACGCTCGACGCCGTCACCGGCAATCCGAAGTGGCGCTTCGCCGCCCAGGGCGAGATCGTCGGATCGCCGGTCGTGGCGGACGGACGCGTCCACTTCGGCTCGAAGGACCACTGCCTGTACACGGTGGACGCCGGGGGCGGCCAGCTGCGCTGGAAGCTCGAAACGGGCGGCGAGATCACGGGGTCGCCGGTGGCGGCGGACGGGGTCGTGTACGCGTGCAGCAAGGACCGCTGCGTCTACGCACTGGACGCGGTGAAGGGAACGGGCGCTGCTGCGAGGCGGCCTTAGCGGTTGCGGGTTTGTTCGTGGTTCCGGTGCCCGGGTCCTGCGGGGCGGCGGTTCGAAATCGACTATTTACGGGCCTGGCGGCCCACAAATAGCTCGGCAGCATTTCGAACCCCCACCCCTCCGGCCCCGGGCACCTCGCGTTCCAACCCCTGCCGTCCTAGTCCGGACGTTCCGGTGTCGGTCGGTGCTCCGGTGGGATCCAGGTTGCTGTCCGGGTGTCCTCGAGTGGGGGTTCGGCCGGTTCGGGTGGGGTCTCGGGCGGGGTCGGCCAGGTGGGGGGAGTTTCCACGGGCTCGACGGGGGCGACGGTGTCGATGGGGTGGGGCGGTGGGGTGCCGTAGTGCGGGTGGTGGCGGCCGGACATGGTGGCGGCGCCGATCAGGAGCAGGATGCCGCCGCCGAGGGCGTTCGCCACGCCGATGCCGAGGCCGTTGCCGCCCGCGGTGAGGGAGCCGGCGGCCAGTCCCTGGCGGACCATCCACAGGATGGTGAAGCCGAGGACCAGGACACCGGAGAAGGCGACGAGGAGCCGGGAGCGCAGCAGGATCCCCAGGAGGGTGATCAGGGTGGCGAAGAGCATGGGGAGGAACAGGGAGCCCATGACGGCGGCCCGGTCGGTGGTGATCCCGTCGAAGAGGTCTTCGATGCGGATCTCGGAGCCGTGACGGCCGTCGTACCAGGCACGGAAGGGGCTCCAGACGGCGGCCGCCGCTCCGATGAGGGCGATGAGGGACCCGAAGACGTTGCGGATCATCGTGCGTCGTCCAATCTCGGCGCCCCCGTGTGGCCCACGCTATGCCGGTCGGCGTGAGCTCGCCACGCGGGGCAGACGCTGCCGCATGGACATCGGGAAGCCGCGCGCTTGGTGGTCGCACCGTCAGGGTCTTGACGGGTCGGTGGCTGCGGACGACGCGGCCGGGACGTTGGGGCGTACCGGGTGGGCGCGGTCCGTGGGCGGGTCCGGGCTGTATCTGGGGCTCCACGCGCGGGCCGGGACCGCAGGTCGAGCCCGGCCTGCTGTGGACGGAGGGGACGGCGGCGGAGTACGCGCGGTTCACCGTGCCGAAGGACCCCTCGTACGCGCTGGTCGCGGGCATCGACGGGATCCATCTGCTGCACCGCGACTTCGGGCGGCTGCTCGATCCGGCGGACGCGCGGCGCCCGGACCTCACCGGGCCGAAGGCGCTGGGCGCCCTGTCGGACTCGCCCGCGCACATGATCGTGGACCGGGGGCGGCTGGTCGGGCTGTGGGAGTTCGACACGGAGGCGCAGGAGCTCGTCCGGCAGCCGTGGGTGCCGCGGGACGCGGAACTGCGGGCCGCCGTCGCGTCGGCGGAGGCATGCGTCCGTGACCAGTTGGGCGACGCCCGCAGCTTCAGCCTGGACTCGCCGAAGAGCCGGGCGCCGCGGATCGCGGCGCTCCGGGCGGGGCGATGAGGCTGCTAGCCTGACGCGCTCCTGCCAACCACTGGGGATGGTCAGCCTTGCAGCTCCGTCAACTGCGCCTTGTCGCGGTACTCGCCGTCGTCGTTCTTTCGCTCACCGGTTTCAGCGGGAGCAAGAGCAAGAGCAAGAGCAAGAGCAAGAGCCACAGCAAGGGGGGCGGTTGCAGCAGTAGTCACAGCAGCAGCAGTTCCTCGAGCTCGAACTCCGGCTCCGGTTCCAGTTCCGGTTCCAGTTCCGGCTCCAGTTCCGGCTCGGGCTCGAGTTCCGGTTCCACTTCTGATTCGACGTACAGCCCGCGACCGCAGTCCACCAGCACCTACCGCCGGAGCACCAGCTCGCCGACGTCCTCCGGTTCGGCCAGTCCGACGGGGCTGCCGGCCGCGATCGACCAAGTGTCCGTCGTGCAGTGCCACGGCTCCGGTTCCAGCGCCGCGCGGCCCACGTCGCAGCTGCGGATCGACAACAGCCGGGGCACCAAGTCGTACTACTTCTCCGCCGTGGTGCGCCTGAAGAACGCGCAGGGCGTGCAGATCGGCAGCTCCACCTTGGCCCGCACCCTGGTGAAGGCCCGCTCGACGAAGACGGTCGACGCCATCGGGACGCTCGACTCGGGCGTCGCGAGCGGGGAGTGGACCGACTGCGTCATCGCGAGTGCCAACCGCAGCTGAGCTCATGGGTGGGTGACCGTCAGCGCACCCGGAACTCTCCGCTGCGCGACGTGAACAGTCCCGCCTGACGTTCCGGCGGCAGGTTCCCGAGCGCGATGAGGTGCGGGGCCTGCGCCAGTGCGTGCGCGCGGGCCGCCTCGCGGGCGGACCAGACGGCGCGGACAGTGCCCTGGACCGCTTCCGTCGGGTAGGAGGCGATGACGGCGGCGGCGCGCAGGGCCGCGTCGAGCAGCTCGTCCGCCGGGACGACCTCCGACACGAGACCGGTCTCGTGGGCCCGTCGCGCGCCGACCCGCTCCGCCGTGCCCATCAGCGACATCCGCATGACCTCGCCGTACGGCATGCGCTGCGCCATGAGGACGGACTCGTAGGCGCTGACCATGCCGTACGTCGTGTGCGGGTCGAAGAAGGTGGCGTGCTCGGCGGCGATGACGAACTCGGCCTCGCCCAGGAGATAGAAGGCGCCGCCGCAGGCCATGCCGTTGACGGCCGCGACGACCGGCTTCCACAGGTCGTTGGACTTGGGGCCGAGGCGCAGCAGCGGATCGTCGATGGAATACGGGGACGGCGGCTGCGGGACGTCGACGGAGCGGTCGATCCCGGTGCAGAACGCCTTGTCGCCGGCGCCGGTGAGGACGATCGCGCGGACGTCGTCGTTCATCCGGAACTCCCGCCACAAGGCGGTGAGTTCGGTGACGGTGTCGAGGTCGATCGCGTTGAGGCGCCGCGGGCGGTCCAGGGTGACGACGGCGACGCCGTCCTTCGACGTACAGGTGACGCTCATGGCCGCTCCAGCAGCCAGCGCGGCACGGTGACGCCGTCCGCCATCGCGTGGAAGGCGACCTTCACCCCGGCGCCGATGCGGAGCCTCGACGGATCGACGGAGTCGAGCGGGGCGTCGGCCGACGTGACGAGGTTGCCGACCAGACGGATCCGCGGGGCGTCCAGCAGCTCCACGACGATCGCGTTGTACGGCGCCTGTTCCGCGTAGGCGGGCAGCAGCGGCGGGTGCGGGAAGACGTACGACCAGATGCGGCCGCGGCCGCTCATCCGCCGCCACTCGCTGTCGAAGGACTGGCAGTGCGGGCAGCAGGGGCGCGGCGGGAAGCGCAGGACGCCGCAGGCGGCGCACGCCTGGACGCGCAGCTCGCCACGGCGGGCGTACTCCCAGAAGGGCGCGCCGTCGTCGTCGGGCACGGGCAGCAGCAGGCCGTCGCCGGTCGTGGCGGTGGCGGACTCGACGGTCCTGGCGGGCTCGGTGGGCAGGGCGGTCATGGCGGTCAGCTCCTCAGCTTCGCAGCAGCAGCGCGGATGTCGGTACGCCCTCGCCCGCCGTGACCAGGCAGGTCGCGGCGTCGGGGACCTGGGCGGTGGAGTCGCCGCGCAGTTGCTTGACGCCCTCGTTGATGAGGTTGAAGCCGTGGACGTACGCCTCGCTGAGCCCGCCGCCGCCGGTGTTGATGGGGAGCCGGCCACCGATCTCCAGGGCGCCGCCCTCGGTGAACGCGGCGCCCTCGCCGCGGCCGCAGAAGCCGTAGCCCTCCAGGGAGAGCGGGATGAGCGGGGTGAACGCGTCGTAGATCTGGGCGACATCGACGTCCTCAGGGGTGAGGTCGGAGTTCTTCCACAGATGGCGCGCGGTGGCCCAGGACGGGCCGGTCAGCGGGTCGTCGTTCCAGTAGTTGACCATGCCGTGGTGCTGGGCGGGCAGGCCCTGGGCGGCGGAGTGCACGTAGACGGGCTTGCGGCGGCAGTCGCGGGCGCGCTCGGCGCTGACGACGACGCAGGCCAGCGCCCCGTCGGTCTCCAGGCAGTTGTCGAAGAGGCAGAGCGGTTCACTGATCCAGCGGGACGTCATGTACATCTCGCGGGTCAGCGGGCGCTCATACATCATCGCGGCCGGGTTCTGGTTGGCGCGGTTACGGCAGGCGAGGGCGACGTTGAACAGGTGATCGCGGGTCGCGCCGAACTCGTGCATGTAGCGGCGGGCGAGCATCCCGATCTCGTCGGCGGGACGCAGCAGCCCGAAGGGCCGGGTCCACTGGCCGGGGGTGGGGAGCTGGACCGCGGTGTTGGTCCAGGGGCGCTTGCCGCTGCCGCGTTTGCGGGACCGCCAGGCCACGCCCACGGTCGCCTGCCCGGTGGCGACGGCCGCCGCGAGGTGCGCCACCGTCGCGCAGGAGCCGCCACCGCCGTACCCGACCTTGGAGAAGAAGGTGACGTCCCCGGCGCCGATGGACTTCGCCACCTCGACCTCGTCGGTCTCCTCCATCGTGTAGGAGGCGAAGCCGTCGACCTCGGCGGGTGCTATCCCGGCGTCGTCGAGTGCCGCGATGATCGCGCGGCAGGCCAGGGCGCGTTCGGACTCCACAAGGTTCTTGGCGAACGGGGTCTGGCCTATTCCCACGATCGCTGTCGCGTCCTTCAGGGCAGCGCTCACGGACACCTCCCGGCATGGTCATCACTGCTGACAGCCAGTCAGGGTACCGCTAATCTGACGGGTAGTCAGGTAGTGGTGGGTCAGAGGTATCCGGGTATTCCGGTAGCGGTGGTCAGGCAGTCGGTAAGCCCGTTGAGGGGAGCATCATGCGCGGTGACCTGGACTGGGGCAGCATCCCGGGGCTGGTACGAGCGGCGGTACGACAGTACGGCGACCGCGAGGCGGTCGTCGACGGCCGGACCCGCATCAGCTACGCGGAGCTGGGTGAGCGCGTCGAGCGGGCCGCCGCCGCCACGATCGCGGCGGGCGTCGAAGCCGGCGACCGTGTCGCCATCTGGGCGCCCAACACGCTCGACTGGATCGTCGCGGCGCTCGGCGCCGTGTCCGCGGGCGGCGTCCTCGTCCCCCTCAACACCCGCTTCAAGGGCGCCGAGGCGGCCTACGTCCTGGAACGGACCCGCGCCAGACTGCTCTTCGTCACCGGCACCTTCCTCGGCACGTCCTACGTGGCCTCGCTGCGCCGCGCCGACGCCGAACTGCCGCACCTGCAAGAGGTCGTCGTCCTCTCCGACACCGCCCCCGAGGGCTACCGCACCTGGCGGGACTTCCTGGCGGGCGGCGGGACGGTCTCCCGCGAGGCGGTGCGCCGCCGGGCGGACTCGCTGCGCCCGGACGACCCCTCGGACATCACGTTCACCTCCGGGACCACGGGCCACCCCAAGGGCGCCGTCATCAGCCACGCCCAGACGCTGCGCGTCTACAGCGTCTGGAGCGAACTGGCCGGCCTCACCGAGGGCGACCGCTACCTGATCATCAACCCGTTCTTCCACACCTTCGGCTACAAGGCGGGCATCATCGCCTGCCTCATGCGCGGCGCCACGATGGTGCCGCAGCCCGTCTTCAACGTCGACACCGCGCTCGCCAACATCGCCGCGGAACGCATCAGCGTCCTCCCCGGCCCGCCCACCCTCCACCAGTCGATCCTCGACCACCCGGCCCGCGCCAAGCACGACCTGAGCGCGTTGCGCCTCGTCGTCACCGGCGCCGCCGTCGTCCCGCTCGAACTCGTGGAACGGCTGCGCTCCGAGCTGAAGATCGCCACCGTCCTGACGGCGTACGGCCTCACCGAGGCCGGCGGCACGGTCACGATGTGCCGCCAGGGCGACCCCGCCGAAGTCATCGCCTCCACATCGGGGCGCGCCATCCCCGACACCGAGGTACGCGTCCTGTCCGCAGGGCCCGGCGAACCCGGCGAGGTCCTGGTCCGCGGCTACAACGTCATGCGCGGCTATTTCGAGGACCCCGACGAGACGGACCGCGCGATCGACGCCGACGGCTGGCTCCACACCGGCGACGTCGGCGTCATGGACGCCGACGGCAACCTGCGCATCACCGACCGCATCAAGGACATGTTCATCGTCGGCGGATTCAACGCCTACCCCGCCGAGATAGAACAGGCCCTGCGCCACCACCCCGACGTCACGGACGCCGCCGTCATCGGCATCCCCGACCCCCGCCTCGGCGAGGTGGGCAAGGCCTACGTCATCCGCCGCCGCGACTCCACCCTCTCCGCGGACGACCTCATCGCCTGGTCCCGCCGCGAAATGGCCAACTACAAGGTCCCGAGGGAAGTGAACTTCCTGACGGAACTGCCGCGGAACGCGAGCGGCAAAGTGATGAAGGCGGAGCTGCGGGGGGCGGCGCGGACGTCGCCCGCGTAGCCGGGCAAAAGTGCGAAGGGGACGTCGACCGCTCCCCTCGCGGCGGTAGAGCCGGTCCCGCACAGGAAGAGAGACCGGCCACGGCGCCCCCTCCACGCCATGGTCGGTCTCTCGCGTTCCCCCTGTGCGGTCCCGATCGTTCCGCTGAGTCCCCCCGGACTCCGGATTCGTGCCGGGTCCCCCCGGACCCGTTCACCAGTGGGCTCCCTCGAGCCCCGTGCACTCCTGAGTTCCCCCGAACCCCTGAGCTTCCCCCGTGCGGTCCCCCCGGACCATGGGCCCCCCGAGCCCGTTCGCTCCTGAGCTCCCCCGAGCTCCTGAGCGTTCCCCCGTCGTTCCCCCGTGCTTCCCCGTGCTTTGTGGTTCCCCCCGGTCACCCCTGGCGCTCCCCCGAGCGGGCGGGGCCCGATTCGCCGGCCCGGCCTGTTACTTGGCGGGCTCGGAGTCGTTGTGCCAGTTGTCGGGCTTGGTCTCGGGGCCACCGTCGGCGAGGAGGACGTCGGGGATGGGCTCCGTCGTGCTGTCGTTGTGCCAGTTGTCCGGCTTGACGGTGCCGCCGTCGTTCTTTGGCTTCGGGATCTCGGTGGTCATATGGACTCCCCAGGTTTTGTCGGTCCTGTGTTGCACCCACCCGGTGGCGACCCCCGTGCGCCACCGGGTGGGTAGCTCGTGCAATGAATGGAATCCTGGCATCCCGAGATAATCAACAGATAAACGAGCGCGTTGATTGAGGTGACCTGCGATTATATGGCAACGGCGGGGGACGACCGGTCGTCGATGAGCCGTCGGACCTCGTCCGCCTCGGGGGATCCGAGCGCCGTGAAGATGCCGAGGGCGTCGTGCCAGCAGGCGCGGGCACGGATGGTCTGGCCGAAGCCGGCGAGGGCTCGCCCCAGGACGGTGAGGGCGTTCGCGGTGCGCCATTCGCCGCCGACCTCGCGGAGGATGACGAGGGCCTGCTCGGCGTGGGACGCGGACTGGCGCCACTGGCCGCCCGCCAGGTGGACCTTGGAGAGCCGGAAGAGCGTCATGCCCTCCCAGAACCGCTGCCGCGCTTCGTGGAAGATGCCCAGGGCCTCGGTCAGGCAGACGGTCGCCTCGTCGAGCCGGTCGGTCGTGGTGAGGGCGATGCCCATGGCGTACAGGCCGTTGCCGAGCCGGAAGCCGGCGCCCAGTCCGCGGTAGATCGCCACGACCTGCTCGGTGGCGGACACCGCGGCGTCGGTGTCGCCCAGCTCCAGCTGGGCCCGGGAGAGGTTGCTGAGCGCGGCGGCCTCGCCGTGCCGGTTGCCGTCCTCGCGGAACGCTTCCAGCGCGTTGCTGTGGTACTCGGCGCACTCGTCGAAGCGGTGGCCCTGCAGGGCGATCCCGCCCCGCAGGTTGAGGGCGTAGCTGCGGGTCAGCGGGTCTTCCGCGGCCATGCCCAGGATGAAGGAGCGCTGCGCCTCCATGTCCGCGGCCACGAACTGCCCGGACAGCCGGTGGAGTTGGCCGAGGAGGACGCGGGCCCGGCCCTCGACCAGATGCTCGGCGCAGTCGCCCGCCGTCGTCACCAGCGCCTGCACACCCTGCTCGTACTGCCGCGCGTAGACGCCCGACTCCATCAGATCCTGGGCCGCCCACAGCAGGTCGACCGCGCGCCGCATCGGGCCCTCGCAGCCGCCGCCGGCGGCCTGCTGCACGGCGGCGAGCAGGCCCTGGGCCTCGGAGAAGAGCCATTCCAGGGCCTCTTCGCGGGTGCCGAAGGCCAGGCCGGTCCGTTCGGTCGGGGCGAGGTGGTCGAGGACGCGGTCGCCGGGGTTCTCCAGCTCGTACGCGCACGCGGCGGAGGAGAGGTAGAAGTCGAGCAGCCGGGACAGCGCCCGGCAGCGGGCCTCGTCGGTCTCGTCGCGGTCGGCGCACTCGCGGGCGTACAGCCGCAGCAGGTCGTGGAAGCGGTAGCGGGCCGGGGCGGCGGACTCGATGAGGCTGATGTCGACGAGGGCTTCGAGCAGTTCCTCGGTCGAGTACGGGTCCATGTCCAGGACGGCGGCGGCCGCGTCCAGCGAGATGTCCGGGCCGTCGGGCAGCGACAGCAGGCGGAACGCGCGGGCCTGGAGCGGTTCGAGCTGGCCGTAGCCGAGTTCGAAGGTGGCCTTGACGGCCAGGTCACCGGCGCGCAGTTCGTCGAGGCGGCGGCGCTGGTCGGCGAGCTTGCGGGCCAGGACGGCGACGGTCCAGGTGCGGCGCGCGGCCAGCCGGGAGGCGGCGATACGGCTGGCGAGCGGC
>NZ_JAPVLS010000056.1:0-65101 GCF_027158125.1 Streptomyces sp. H39-C1 | reverse complement strand
AGAAGAAAGTCAGGATCACGAGCACTGACAGTAGAAACACCACACGACCCAGGGCAACTCACAAACCCCAAGGCCACATGCCTACTTGGAGCCAATCGCCACACGGGAACTAAGCAGAGACAATGTGCCGGAAGGCATGGGGTTTCACGACGCCGAGCCCGGCGCGCTTCCCGGCCCGGCCGAGCATCCGGCGGGCCCCGACCGGCGCCCATGGCTGCCCCGAGTTCTTGCCGTGGAGCTGGACCAGGAGCATGCCGTGCCCGGCGGTGCCGCGCGGGTACTCGCCGCCGGTGAGGTACTCGAAGTAGGTGTGCACCATCGCCGGGCTGACCCGCTTGATCAGCCCGCCGGTCACCGTGCCGCCCTCGATGCGCCAGGGGAGCTTGGTCTTCGCCTCGGCCCGGTTCGGGTTGCCGGGCCGGTGGCAGACGTGGACGTGCGGGGCGCGGCACTCCCCGCAGGCCGCGTTCTCCCGTAGGTGCAAGTCCACCAGGTGCAGCCCGCAGAGCTCACCGATCCGCAGGCCGCCATCGGCCAGCCAGGTCACCACCAGCCTGTCGCGGGCGGCGTTCACCACCGCCAGGAGCTTGTCCCGCGCCCCGTCGGGGAGCATCTTCGGGTGCCGACGGCGCGGCCGCGCCGTCGCGAGCGGGTTGGTGGGCAGGGAGGTCTTCACATGCCCCAGGAACGCGCGGCGCCGGTCCGCCCGCGTGGGCAGCCGCGAGACGTCGAGCTTCTTGCCGAGCTCGCCATTCACGCCCAGGGACGACTGATGCAGGTAGAAGCCCTTCAGACAGGCCGCCGCGGTCGACAGCGCGGAGCGTCCGTAGGGGCGCTTGCCGATCCGCCACGGCTCGCCGAGCGGCATGCGGACCTCCGCACCGACGATACCCATGTAGCGCTCAAGGTCTCGCAGCACGACCTTCTCGAAGGCCAGGCACTCGCGCTCCAGCCACCGCAGATGGTCCACCAGGTAGTACGCGTAGGTCCTCTGCGTTCCCGACCCGTCGTGCACGCGCAGGAACCGGTCCGCCTCCGCATGAAGACGGCCCTCCGGCCACACGATCGTCCACGACCGCCGCCCGTCCTTCCGGTCGATCCGCTGAACCCTCAGGTCCCCGACCACCACTCGCCGTGCCACTCGTCCTCCGTACCGACTCCGGAACATGAGGGGCGCTCCGGACACGGTCGGTAAACGAGCCCGCGACGCCCAAGTCACAGGCCCAGAAGGACATCACGGGCAGCACTACCCGCGGTCGGTAAATTCCACGATGACCGGCGACCCGTTCTCATCCAAGCCGAGCGAGTCAATCCGGCCCCCGTGCACCGGCCCCGTGGCGTACTCGCTCGCCAGGAACCGGACGCCCAGCAGCGTCTCTATGTGCGCCTCGACCAGACCCTGCACATCGGCCTCGACCTCAGCAAGGTGCGGCATGACCTCGGTCATGCCGCCATTTGTCGTATCCGCGCGAAACAGTTTCAGGCCCGACACCTTCCTCCTCGGCTCGGAGATCAACGCCGAGTCGGGGCAGGATTGTTTCCGCAAGGGGCCTCGGGAATGTGAAGGTGGCGTGAGAGGCTACCTACGGTCGCCGCGAGGAGCCCGACGTCCCACGGCTCCCAGGGATATCGAAATCCCACATACGTCCCACAAGATCGCGGGACGAGCGCTCAGAGGACTGCGTTTCGGCAGGTCAGACCCCACTGCTCGATGGATAGGGCGAGTGCCTTCTAAGCACCTGCACCATCCCAAGTCAGCAGCCCGCCCTTTTTGGGCGGACTATGACAAGACGCTGTCTCACCCCCCAATTGCCATGCAAGTGGAATTCGGGATTGGGAGGGGTATCGGCTAGCCCGATCCTCCGCACATATTGATCTGAAACGCTTTGGGTTCGGGCTCGTTGACGGTGTGTGAGTGATCTGGTGGGGGATGCGCGGACCTGGTCGCCGGATGCACAGGAGGCTGTGCGGTTGCTGGCGGTGTCCGCGCTGGTGGAGGGCCGGGATCGGGGAGAAGTTGCAGCCCTGTTCAAGGTGTCGGCCAGGGCCGTGGACAACTGGTGGGCGAAGTGGCAGGGCAGCGGGCGGGACGCACTGCTGTCCCGCCCCCGAGGCCGTCGTGTGGGTGAGCACCAGGCCCTGTCCGAGGCCGAGCAGGCCGCCGTTCGGCAGGCCGTCCTCGATCACACTCGTCCGGCCTGGGGCTTTGCGGTTAGTTGTGGACGCGGGGGCAGATAGGCAGGCTGATCTTCAAGCTGTGCGGGGTCCGCTTCACCGAGCCCGGGGTGGGTCGGTGGGGGTGACCTTCCAGCGGGCGGTCGAGCAGGATCCGGAAACGGTCCGGACCTGGCGCGAGGAGACCCGGCCGACGATCCGGGCCAGGGCGAAGGCGGAGAACGGCGAGATCCTGTTCGCTGATCAGGTCGGGATCCGCTCGGACCAGGTCACCGGCCGCACCTGGGGCGCCAAGGGGCGGACTCCCGTCGTCCGCCGCACCGGGAACCGGTTCTCCGTCAAAGCGATGTCCGCGATCAGCACCCGTGGCCGGATGCCCTTCATGGTCTTCACCGAGTCCTTCGACGCGAAGGTCATGTGCCGCTTCCTCACCCGGGTCGTCGGACACTTCGACCCCAAGGTCCATCTGGTCGTCAACCGGCACTCGGCCCACCGCTCGAAGGCCATCCGCGCCTGGCTCGCCGACCCCAAGGACGGGATCGAGCTGCACTTCCTGCCTTTGTACTCACGCAAACTGAACCCGGACGAGCTGGTCAACGCCGACCTCAAACGCAGCCTGCCCCACACCCACCAGGCCCGGAACCAGGCCGAACTCGCCGCCGAAGCCCGCAGGTTCTTCCGCCACCGGCAACGCCAGCCCCACATCACCGGCTACTTCGAAGCCGCGCACGTCCGCTTATACCACGGCTCCGAGATTAGATTAGGATGATCCCAATAGCGTCTCGGCCTCCGAATTACGGCCGGACAAGCGCCCAGCCTCCACTATCTGTTCCGGGGTCATTGATGGCACCAATTTGATGGCTTCATGGATTCCGTCACCGCTTCCCCGGTCGAGCATGGCCAGATACCACCTGACCGCCTGCACCAGATCGGGCTCACAGCCAATTCCGTCACGATATCTACCGGCCGCGGCAAACATGGCCGGAGCATGCCCTGACCTGGCGGCCCGCACATACCAGTCAAGAGACTCGTCTTCGCGACCTTTCTTAGCCAACTGGTCACCCAAAACCGCGCACGCCTCCGGAATTCCCAAATCGGCAGCCAGCTGCAACCAACGAGAGAATTCCCGGAAATTCCGCGCAACGCCGACGCCATGATAGTAATTAACCGAAAGGTTAAACGCGGAATATCCATCACCAGCATCCGCCGCTTGCCGAAATAGGACATTCGCGCGTGCAGCGTCCCGATCCAGTCCGATGCCTTTGGTTAACATGAAGCCCAATTCGCGCATTCCCTCCAAAACACCCGCATCAGAGGCTTCGCCGAACAGGCACGCAGCACGGCCCAGGTCATTTCGTTGGTCCAGCAGGACAGCAGCCAGTAGCGCCTTCGCATCCGCGCTTCCCTGACCGACAGCCAGTTCCAATGCTGGAACAAGAGATGCAATCTTCACTCCAACATTCATCGCTCCGCGGCGCTTCGCATGAAAGTACCAATTTCCGGCGCCAATCAAATCGCCTCGATCACAAGCATCCTCGGCGCGCTTAACCAGTTCCTCCACAGAAATCCCCACAGGAAAAAGACGCCAATTCAACATGCCCTCAATCATGCACGCCTCTAATTCGAATGATCTCGACAGGAGTACCTGTCCACTGCCGTTGCCGTGTAAATGCTAAGAGGGCTCACCAGATCTTGATCTGATGAGCCCTCTTAGCATTTACACGGCAACGGCACGAGCCACAACCGGAAGCTTACGAATTCCGTCAGGTCAACGCTCGAATACGTGGCCTACCAAGCGAAGACGCCATGAAGGAACTTTCAACTGCGTCAACTCCTTCTGGACCACTCGCCGGCCGATGCAAGGTCGCCGATGAGATGACCGACTCACTGCTCAAGGTCAATTGAACCTTGACGGGATGCTAGCACCGAAGTGAAATAGCGACCATCCTCGTCATTTTCATCATCTGGTACAACGTTACGCGAAAGTACAATCCCAAGCTGGGGCGCCACCATCTTGAATCCATATTCGTCAACGCTAATGTCATCAATGCGCGAAAGGAAGTTAATTACCTCATCGGCCGGAGTCGATAGGAGGTCAAGACCCCGAAAGCGCACGACGAAACTTTCGCCCGATCCTGATCCCGATACTTGGATTGATTCGACAGATCCTTGGCGGTCCAGTCGAGCTTTGACGATCATATGAAACGTATAGCTCGCAAATCCCCGAGGGCGCGCCTGGAATGCATCTGGCTCCCGGTATCCATCGATAGCCCGAAACGCACTATGCAGTTCTGACTCCGTCAGTCCGAGCGCAAACGGGCCGATTCCTTCAGCGGGTGTGACTTCCAGTTCGAGCACAGAGCAAACCTTTCATTTGGAGCCATCAACCGGAGAACTTCGGGATCAGAACAAAGCCATTTGGAAGCTGATGGAAGATGGAACGATCCTCAGATTCTGATATTGCGCATTTCCCGACAAGGAATCCAGAAGTTGATTGATCGCGCTATCGTACTTTCCGGGAAAGCGCGTAACTACGTCGTTGATATCATTCTGCAATGCCTCATCAATTCTCCCTTGCGAAACGAGATGTCGCTGCATCATTTGCCACGCCGTGGACTCTCGAAATGAATCAGTGCTCCAAAGCTGAGTATGGTCAGCCTCTTCCATACGGATCGACGGACCGGAGTAGGCCGTCATTCCCTGACCCTTAAAGGAAGACTGAGGAGGCATGTGATTGACCTCATTTCCGGTCCCCGAAGGCTTAACGCGCCCGTATTTACCTCCGTCCGGACGGGTTCTTGGGCATGCATTGTGCACGAGGACCGGCGTGGTACCTGCGAGTACATAGTACGTGTGGAGTTCGGCGACGGTGAGGTTGTAGCGGTCGGCTTCTCCTGGGGTGGTGCGGACCGCAGTAACGCGGACTTCGTGCGCTGTGTTTGTGGTCAGGGTGTGACCGGGGATTAGCTTGCCGGCGGGGACCCAGGTGTGTGTGGTGGCATCCCAGATCGGGTGTTCGGAGGTGGTGTGGAGGGTGGAGATGACGCCGTCGGGGCCGAGGATGTCGACGTCGACGAGGTCCTTGTCGTGATTGACGATGGTGGCGGTGACGGTGTGGGGGCCGTCGAGCTTGCCACTGGCTGGGTCGGCTGCTTCAACCTGGTCGCCGGACTTGATATCGGCGATGGGCTTGGTGTTGCCGTCGCTCATGAGGACGGGTGTGTCCGGGGCGAAGCTGCATCCACCAGTCGATTTGGTTCCTCCGGCGCCCTTGCTGGGTGCGGCGGGTTCAGCGGCCTTGGCGGCGGGTGCGGAAGTGGTGGGGTCGTGGGTGGCTGTGCTGGTGTCACTGCCGGCGGCGGGGGGTGCCTCGTCACGGACAGGTCCGTCACCAGTGTTTCGTGGCCGGGCTCCTCCCCCTCCTGGTGCGTCGTGGGCGGCTCCGCTACTCCCTCGGGGTTCGTCGCGGGCGGCTTCGCTGGAGGGGCTTTCCCCAGCGCCGGGGCCGCAGTCGCCCATCAGGGCACCGCATGTCGTGACCACGGCGGTGGCTCCGGCCTCCAGGCAGACGGGGCTGGCGATCCCGGCGGTCTCACCGACGCAGACCGCGACAGCCGACACGACAACGACTGTGACTATGACCACGACTACGACCGGGGCGGCCTTTTCGATGAGCCTTCCGGCACAGTTCCAGAAGCCACTGCACCCGTCGTCGTCCCCACCGTCGTCTCCACCCGAATCGGCGGGCGGGTCGGGAGTCGTGTATCCAGGGTCGTCGCCGTATCCGCCGCCGGCCGCTCCCCATTCCTCTCTCAGGCCGCTGGGATCGCTGCCATTGACCGGGTCGTTGCCGGAGTAGGTGTAGCCGCCCATTTGGTTGGGGTCGCCGGCTTCGAAGACGGGGTCCACGGTGAGGAAGCGGCCCAGGACGGGGTCGTAGTTGCGGGCGCCGAGGAGGTTGAGGCCGGTGGTGGTGTCGGCTGGCTGCCCGAGATAGCCGTGGTTGTCAGCCCAAGCCGCGGGAGCGGTACCGCGGGGTGCGCCGTAGGGGTCGTAGGCGCGGCGAGTGACAGCCAGTGAGGCGGCGTTGATCTGGAGTTGGGCGGTGTGTTGCGGGTTGGTGGGCTGGTAGGTGACGGTGCCAGTGGAGGACCGAACGATGCAGGTGCCGTCGGGGTTGGTGTAGTAACGCTGGCCCGTGACGGTCTTCTTGGCATTGTCGAGCGTGAGTTGCTCGGCCCCGCCGAAGAGGTAGAGGACATTGCTGGCGGTGCTCTTCTGGATGAGCAGGCCGCCATCGGCGTCATAGATGTAGCCGGCATCGCCTGTGCCGCCGGCCTTGGCGGTGACGGTGTCGGTACGGCCCTCGGCGTTGTACTTGAGGGTCTGAGTGGTTGTCGCGGCTGTGCCGACCTTGGTGTCACGGCTGGTGGTGTTGCCGGCCGCGTCGTAGTGCGGGGTCAGCGTGGTGGTTCCGCCCGGCCCGGCGGTGGTGATGGTGGCGGCGGTGTTCGGCTGTGCTGCAGTGGTGGTGCCGTTACCGGGGTACGCGCTGCTCTGGGTGATGTTCTTCAGCGCGTTGCCGGCAGGGTCGTGGTTGACCTGTTGGGTGCGGTCGCCGAGCAGGTTGTAGGTGAACGACTGCCAGTACGGGGCGGGGCCGCCGACGGTGGCCGCGCTCGGTGTCGCGGTGGTGCACTGGCCGAGCTGACCCAGGACCGTGGGGGTGGTGGTGCCTTTGGTGTCGGTCCAGGCTTCGGCGAGGCGGCCCTGGCCGTTGTAGCTGAAGCACTGGGTGTCGGTGCCGGTGATCGTGGTGCCGTTGGACTGCGTGTCGGAGACAGCGTTGAGCTGGCCGGCCTGGTTGTAGCCGTAGGTGCTGGAGTCGATCGGGCCGAAGGTGTTGGGCTGCAGGCTGACGGTGTTGGTCGCCAGGCGCCCGGTGGCCGCGTCGTAGGTCTGGGCGGTGCGTATCTGCTTGCCGTAGTCGCCGTAGGTGGACCGTTGAATCTGTCCCAGCGGGCTGTAGAGGGCGGTGTCGAGGTAGGCGGTGTCCGGTGAGCCGGTCTCGAGCAGCAGGCCCTGCAGGTCGTAGCCGTACCCGACGGTCTCTGCCGGGAGCCCTCCATGAGCACCGTAGGTGGTCGAGGCCAGCAGGCCGACGGTGGGTGTGTAGGCGGCGCTGGCGGTGTAGGTGTTGGCGAGGTTGCCTTCAGCAGGCGGGATCACCGTAGTGATGCTGGTGGGCTGGTAGGTGGGGGTGTACCCGTTGATCTGTTTGACGTAGGCGCTGCCGCTGGCGCTTCTCCCGCCGACGTAACGGGTGGAGGCGACGGGCTGTCCCTTGACGACGGTGTTGTCGGGAAGGGTGTCGTAGGTCCAACCCGCCAGCTGCTTGGCGGGGTCGTGGGTGCCCGTGGCGGCCTCGTTGAATTCACCGGTCTTGCGGCCCAGCGCGTCGTAGGCGAGCGACAGGATCTGGCCACGGGCGTCCGTGGTCTGGTTGAGACGGCCGAGCTGGTCGTAACCGTAGAAGCTGGTGCCGGCGTCCGGGTCGGTCTGGGAGACCTTCTGGCCCAGCAGGTTGTACTGATAGGTCCAGGTGTTGCCGACGGTGTCGGCGACCGAGGCGCTCTGCCCTGCAGGGGTGTAGGTGTAGCGGGTAGTGATGTCGGCGGCGAGGGCCTTGCCGGTCGTGCCGGTGCTCCAGAGGCTCTGGCCTCCGGTGTTGTACATTTGCAGACTGCCATCGTCGCGGACGTAGGCGTGCCCGCCGGTGCTCCCGGTCGTGCCGGACTTCGAGGACCAGAGCATTGTTCCGGTGATGCTGGTGACTACGAGGTTGCCGTCGGTTCTGACCGTAGCGCTCGCCCCGGCGTTGCCCGGAGTACCGGACGACCACAAGACAGTTCCGCTGTTTATCCCGGTCAGCACCAGGTTGCCGTCCGCCTGCATCGTCAATCGCACGCTGTTGGATGCCACGGAACTGCCGGACGCGATGACCGCATTCGGGGCCAACCGTTGATTGGGGGTGGTGTCCTTGACGCGGGTAGCGATCGTCTGGCCGAGCGCATTGGTGAACGCAGCCGTCGACTGGCCCCCGGTGGGCGGGGTCGTGTCCACCTCATCTGCGCCGGGATAGGCGGTGGTGGACTGCCACAGCAGTGTGGCCTTGGACCACAGTTGGCTGGCAGTCGGGCGGCCGAGCCCGTCGTAGACCGTCTTGGCCTCCGAGGGAACGGTGGTCTCCAGTTCCGACCACATGGTTGTGCTGGGGGCGTTGTTGGGGTCGGAGTATGCATTGATGGTGGCGAGTGGCCAGCCATGACTGTCGTAGGTGCTGGAGGTGATGAGCCGGCCGGCGGAATTGTTGGCGGTCGTCGACTGTTGCTGACGGGCCTGCAGCATTCCGTCGTACAGCGTGATCGCGGTGTTGTAGCTTTCGTCTTCGCGCAGTGTCTGGGTGGTCACCGTGGATGGGTCCGGATGGTCGCCGGCGCCGTGCACCGCGTAGGCGAACTTCTTGTCCGGGGCATTGGGATGAGCGGACTTGTCCCGGCCGGGCAGCCAGGATGCGGTCCGTCGGCCGAGCGCGTCAAAGGTGCTGTCGGTGACCCGTCCATTGACGTCGACGACTTCGGTGACCAGGCCGCGAGCCGGGTCAACGGTCCCGCTGGAGGTCCAGCCCCACGGGTTGGTGGTGGTCAGCTTCGTGGGCAGAACGCCGGTGGCCGGCGAGATCCCGGTGGTGACAGCCGTTCCCGAGGCATCCACCATCCGGGTAGTGCGCCCGTAGTCGTCGAACGTCGTCGCCTGCACCGTTTGATAAACCGGCTGGCCTGTGCCGTCGTAGGACTTCACGGTCTGGGTCGCGGTGGCATAGCCCAGGGAGTGGGTCTTACCGTCCGAAGCCCAGGTCTGGCCGAGCTGTCCCAGGGGGCCCAGGTTGCCGGTGGTGCCGTCTCCGTCGTAGAAAATCCGCCGGTCACTGATGGTGGTGGACGTACCCGGGGTGGTACCGCATGCCCCTGAGACGGTGAGGGTCTGGCTGGGGTAGGCGAGCATCATCGGATTCGCGGACGGGGCGGCGGCGTAACTGGTGGTGGTGCAGCGCTCTTGCTTGGGGTCGGCGATATCGCCCTTGTTGTCGACCTGGCTGACACGGGCGGAGGCGTCATAGGTGGTACTGGTCTTCGTGGTCCGCCAGGTGCCGTTGGCCAGCAGAGCCAGTGCGCGGGACGAGGCGGTCTGGGGACGGTGTGCGGCCAGGTCCGGAAGAGTCGACAAACTCGCAGGCGCGGGGTCTTCGGAGGTCCAAGCACTACGCGTGCGATGGGCCGTGCTGGTCATGCCTGGGGCGTCGTGGACCGACTTACTGATGATGCTCTGCCCGGATCCGGCGCCGCTATAGGTATCGGATTCCAGGACACTGCCGGCCAGCCAATTGCTGTCGGCAGTGCTCTCGCCGAGCGTGTTAGCGACGTCGACTGCGCGGGTACTGCCGTCCGCCCTGCGGTCGCCATCCATCCCCTGCAGGTAGGTGGTGACGGTCTTGGTGATCGGATCCGGGTCCGCCCCGGTCGTGACGGTGACGCTACGGAAGCCGCGGAAATCATTCCAGGTGCGGTATCGATCGTCGGTGAGATCCGAGTCGTCGCGGTGCCATGCCGCGCCGCTGTAGGCATAGTTGGTGACCTTCGCCGGTGATCCGGCCTTGGTCAGGTCGCTGGTGGTGACCTGCGTGACCAAGGACTTGTTGAACCAGTCGGCGATCGGGTCGGCCGCGCCGGGCGGGGACCAGTTGACCGGGTAGCAGGCCATGCTGTTGCTGTCGGCCGAAGCCGGCATGGTGTGGTTGACGCGCGAACACGCGGGCGGTTTGTAGGTGACGGCAATCGACTCACCGGTCTCGGTATGGACGCTGGAAATCCGCGGGTGGTACAGCGGAGGGGCGCCCGGGGTGAGACCGTCGACGCGGTTGTCGGTCTCGATACCTGTGAAGGTGATCGGGTCCAGCGCAACACTGCCGCTACCGCCGGCAGCGGTGTCCAGGCCGGTGTGCTGGATTGACTGCAGCCACATGATCGATTGCAGTTGGCCGGCGTTCTCGGGGTGCTCCTCGTTCCCGGTGACCGGGTCGATGACCCCGCCGGCGTCGGAGAACACGTGGCCGAGGCTGTAGGAGTCGACATCCTGGTAGCCGGATCCGGACTTCACCTGCGTGGTGATCGACTTGAGCCGGTAAGTGGACCAGAACGTCGGCGCGCCGACCCGGCACACCCCGTCGCCCTCACCCGACGTCTTGTCGGTGGAGGGACAGTTGAGGTCGTACGGGACATCCGGCCAATTGGTGGCCGTCGATGCCGACAAGTTCGAGTACTTGCAGACCGTATCGGAGGTGGTGCAGCGCTGCGCTGTGTCGAACGTGACCCGCGCGGCCGGATCACGACCAGCTTGGGCATCGGCGAGTTTGTAGCCGTAGGAGATCGTGGTGAGGTACCCCGCGCGTGTGTACGGGGTCATGGTGCCACCGGCGCCGGATGCAGCGACCTGCCCGACGCCCATGTTGTAGTAGTTGGTCTCGGTCGCGTAGTCGTAGCGCTGGACGTTGCCATGCGGGTCGACAGAGAAGTCGACATTGAAGCGGTAGCCGACCGGTTTGTCACATTGCGATGTGTTGCCCTTGGCCGAGTCGTAGCACGGGTCGCCGGACTTGGGGTGGTAGACCGGCACACTCCAGGCACTATTGGTGGCGCTGTCTGAAGTGATACCCGGCGCATGATTCAGGCCCAGGTAGTAGGCCGTGCCATCCGTCGTGGTGACCTTGAAGTACTCCCCGCTCCACAGCCCGTTGCTCGCGCCGGTCAGCCGCTCGACCTTGGTGCCGTCGTCGGACTGTGGGTGATAGCCGCCGCTGCTGTCGCGGACCAGTTCCCCTGTGTGTGAACCCAGCGACAAAGTGGCGTTGTATCCGCCCCAGCACTCATCGCCCGAGTCCTTGATCCCATCCGTCTTGCACGCCTTGTAGGAGCGCTCGATGAAGCCGGGCGAGTACGACCAGCCGTCCCCGATCCACGAGGACTGCGAGTTGCGGGCCGAGGTCTCCCCGTCGATGCTCTGGGAGTTGTACGACAACGCCACCGACGGGGCGCTGCCGCCCAGCGCTGGCGGCACAGCGATCGGATAGTTGTAGGTGAACGCACCGGTGGCGGACTGCGACCAGGTACCGGAGGACGACAGCGAGGTCGCCGCATAGTTTCCCTGCGAACCTCCCGATCCGGATACGGCAGCAACAGCCACACTCAACGGTGCGACCGCAGCGCCCGCAGTAGCGCTCCGGGTTGTCGTCGCAGCAGGCACTACGACGCTGGACGACAGCTTGCGGCCTGTGGTGTCGTTGGTCGTGGGCAGCGGCGTCTGGACACGACAGGCCGGGACCTTCGGCGTGCTCAGAGCGCAGCCGGGCATGGATACGAGGTGGAGGCGGGAAGCCCACCCGCCCCCGTATGCCTGGGCGATGGTGCTGTAGTTCAAGGAGACCGACACGTTGCCGGCGGCGTTCTTGCCGTCCGCGCGGGTCAGGCCCACCAGCAGTCCGTCGACGTTGGCGGACTGCGCCTGGGTGCGATCGGCGGTCCGGACCGTGACTGCGGCGGGGGCGATCTGCGGCGTGGTGGCGCCTTGCGTACTGCGGGCGGTGGGGGAAGTTGCGGGGGCCGGTCCGACCCAGACCGGGGAGAAGCCCGCGCGCACCGGCGTCAGTACCGGGGCCGCGCCGATGGTGGGCGACGGCACGGCCTTGGAGCTGTTCGGTCCGCTCGCGGGTGTCGTCAGCATCGTCGGGTGGGTCAGGGCAACCGTCGAGGTGCTCGCAGTCGGCCAGACTGCGGCCGCCGGCTTGTGGGCCCGCAGTTCCCGAGCACCTTTGGGTGGGGCTGACTGTCTGGCTTTGCCCGGGGTGGTCACCGGGTGGCCGTCGACGACGGGTTGGGCGGGCAGTTGGCCGTCGGCCCACATCTTGCCGGTGTAGTGGTAGCCGCCGATCACGTCCGCCTGTGCCAGCGGGACGATCAGTGCCATCGCGGCGAGCGTGGATGTGGCCACGATCCCGCCACGCAGCCGTGCCCGTGTCCGGACATCAGTGAACAAGCGCACGTTGGAACGCACTTCGCAGACCCCCCAGCCCACCCCGACAGCCCGCAATGGACTGCCCACTCGCGAGGCAGATGTGCCCCAACGATCCGTCGGAACCGTATTGCCACGTCTGTGCGAACCGCAATAGCCTTCCTCGGCATCCTCAAGAGCCACACCAGTCACGACAGACCCGTAAAAGGGCAGTTACCGGGACACAAGAGGGTGCTGGGGGTTTCAAAAAATGCGTCACCAACGCGGCAGTTCCGGCGTGAGCCCATCACGCCCTATTCGCGATTTGGTCAATTCTTTGCCCTGGAAAGGGGAAATCGTGGGGGGTTCCATCCGCGCGCGCCGAAGTAGGCGCCGCAACCCGATCCGACTGGTGGCAGTGTCCGCGGTCAGTGGTCTCGTCCTGTCACTGGCAGGTCCGGCCCTGGCCGACGATGTACCGCCATCCGTCCCAGCCGACAGCTCCACCGCTCCGCCACTGACACCCGGCGGTCCCATGCAGACGGCTTTGCTGCAGGCCAAGGCCACCGGCAAGCCGGTCGTCGTGGACTCACTGACCACGCAAACCGAGCAGACCATCGCCAACCCCGATGGCACCCTGGAAAGCGCCACCAACCTGCAGGCCGTCCGGGTGAAGAAGAACAACACCTGGGCCGCAGTGGACGCGACGCTGGGCAGGAACAGCGACGGCACCTACTCCCCCGCCGCCACCCCGGCAGGCGTGGCGCTGTCCGGGGGAGGTAACGGGCCGCTGGCCACCCTCACCGACGCCGCCGGACACCGCCTGGCCCTGTCCTTCCCCACCGCCCTGCCCACACCCACCGTCACCGGTGACACCGCCCGGTACGCGAATGTGCTGCCCGGGGTGGACCTGGAAGCGTCCGTCAGCGACCAGGGTGCGTTCAGCGAGGTGCTGATCGTCCACAACGCGACCGCCGCCGCGAACCCGGCGCTGAAATCCCTGCGCCTGGCGACCGCCACCCAGGGGCTGAACCTGGCCGCCGACGCCCATGGCCGCCTGTCCGCCACCACCGCTGACGGCGCTGTGGCCTACTCCAGCCCCACACCCACGATGTGGGACTCCTCGACCACCACAGCCGCGCCGACCGGCACCCAGTCAACCAAATCCGCACGCGCCACCACCGCGGCACAGGGCGACCCCGCGCAGCCTTCAACCACCGACGGCCCCGGCACGGGCGCCCAGGTCCAGCCGGTCGCGCTGACCGCTACCCCGGGCGCGGTCACCCTCACCCCGGACGCGGGACTGCTCACCGGGACCACCACCACATACCCGGTGTTCATCGACCCCATCGTCAACCCAGCTACCGGCACCACCAACCACTACGCCGAGGCACAGGAGGGCTGCCCGGACTCACCGCAGTGGGACACCCCGCAGAAGTACGGCGGCGAAGGCATCGGCTACCAGCACTTCTCCTCGACCTGCTACGGGCTGGAGCGCTCGTTCTTCGAGCTCAACACCAGCAACCTGCACACGAACATGACCATCGTCAAGTCCACCCTCTCCCTGGCCGAAGTAGACGGCGCCGACGCGGGCTGCTCCAACACCTGGCCCGTCTTCCTCTACCCGACAGCCGACATCAACAGCACCACCAACTTCCCGGGCAACCTGGACTGGAATTTCCAGCCCAGCGTCGGCGCGGTCATCGGGTCACAAAGCGTCGCCAGTGCCAGCGTCAATGCCGGCTGTGGCACCAGATACGTCAACTTCGACGTCACCGCCGGTATCAAGGGCAATGCCCATATCGACAAGGACACCTGGGCGTTCTCCCTTCGTGGGAATGAGTCCAAGTACGCCACGAACTACGGGTTCATGCGTTTCAGCAGCAACCCGTCCATCAAAACGGTCTTCGACCTTCCCCCAGACGCGCCGAGCGGAATGAAGACCGATCCCCCCAGCCTGAACCCCGCAAGCGCCGCGTGCGGCGGCGTCGCTGACGGCTGGATCGGCAAGACCACCCTGGCCGGCACCAACAGCAACATCACCCTCAGCGCCACTCTCACCACCACCATGCCCGGGGAGAACCTGCAGGCCCAGTACTCCATGTGGGACAACATGCTCCCTCAACCCAACGGCAACGCCACCGTCCTCAACCCCGCGCTCACCGCCGGCGTCGCCTCCGGCACCGAAGTCCACCACAATCTCGGCTTCGCCGCCCAGGACGGCCACCAGTACGGCTGGGGCGTCCGCGCCTGGGATGGAATCCAGTACGGCCCTTGGACCACCAGCTGCCACTTCAAGGCCGACCTCACCCCACCGACGCAAGCCGCATTCACCGACTCCACCGACTTCCCGCCCCTGGGCAGCAGCACCGCACCGACCAAGCACGCCGGTGATCCCGGACTCACCATCCACGTCACCAGCACTGATCCACCCCCCGCTGACCCCTGCGCGCCTCTGGCCTGCGTCCGCAGCGGCATTCGCAAGTTCGAATACTCCATGGACAAGCCGATCGGGCCCACCGGTATGGACGCTGCCCACACCATCAACGTGCCCACGGATGCCACCGGCCTCGCCCAAGCCGACATCCCGATCAGCGTCAACGCGGAACAGTGGGGCACTCACACCCTGTACGTCCAGGCCGTCGACGGCGCCGACAACGCCGACCCCGCCGCCTACAGCTTCTATGCCCCCTGGAACCCCGCAACTCCCGTCGCGCCGGGAGACCTCACCGCTAACGGCATTCCCGATCTCCTGACGCCCTCCACCGACGGCAACCTCCTGCTCATCCCCGGCAACACCGACGCCGCCGCCACGCCCGAGATCGCCTCCACTCCCAGCAGGAGCCCCGACCACATCGGGTGGAACAACTACCTCATCACCCACCGTGGTGCCATCGTCAACGCGGGTGTGGACGACCTGTTCGTCTACAACAAAACATCAAAGAAGCTGTACATCTACCGCAACGACTCCGAGAGCACTACCGATGGCATCGCCGGCCACTTCACCGCGACTGAGGGCATCACGCCCATCACCGGCAAGCCGATCTGCAATCCCAATTCCGTCTGCACGGAGTACAAGAGCTCCTGGGACTACGTCAGCCAGATCATCGCCCCCGGCGGCTCCGGCTCGGGCTCCGGTCCTACCGACCTCATCACCGTTGAGGACGGCAAGCTCTGGTACTACCGCGGTAACCGCCAGGCAGATCTGCACCTGGATCCCGGAGTCCTCCTCAGCAGCGACGACTGGTCGAACACCACTCTCATCGCCCCCGGAACCATCGGTGGCACACGCACCTTGTGGGCCCGGGACAACATCACCGGCACCCTGCACACCTACCCGCTGACGTTCAACCCCACCGGCCTGCCCAACTCGCTCCTGTCCGCGCCCGCCCACCACCCGCTGGTGTCCGCGATCACGGTCCCCGGCGGAGGCACCGTGTGCGCCGACGTCGCCCAGGGATCCACAGCGAACAACACGAAAATCCAGGTCGCCGCCTGCAACGGCTCGGACGCCCAGCAGATGACCCTCGGCACCGACAACACCATCCGGGTCTTGGGCAAATGCCTGGATGCCTCCAACGCCGGGACCACCTCCGGCAGCCTCATCCAGCTCTACACCTGCAACGGCACCGGCGCCCAACAGTGGAAGCCCGGCCTCGGCGGGTCCCTGGTCAACCCGCAGTCCAACCTCTGCCTCGCCGACCCGGGCAGCAGCACCACCGCCGGCACCCAGCTCATCCTCTACGGCTGCCACCCCGGATACGTCGACCAGAACTGGACCGGCAGTTCCAACGGCACCCTGCCCGCCCAGGCACCCATCCTGCCCATCGGCCTGGACGACATCACCTACCCCACCATCGCCTCACCCGGTGACACCAACAACATCGTCCCTGGCGCCTCTGGCGGCCCGGACGGCAACCCCGACCTCTACGTAACGAATACCACCGGCCAGATCCTCGAATTCCCCGGAGTCACCGCCACCGCAGGCATCGCGCAATTCGCCGCACCCATCACGGTGGGCTACCTCCTCCAGCCCACCGACTGGTGGAAACTCAACAACACCGACAACAGCGTGCGGCCCGCCAACAGCCTCACCGCCAACAGCGGAGCCACCTTCACCACCGACCCCGCCCGCGGCACCGTCCTCCACCTCAACGGCACCACCGGCGACGCCACCACCACCGCCCCGGTCCTGGACACCAGCGCCGGCTACACCGTCTCGGCGTGGGTCAACATGACCAAGGCGGACACCTACAACACCGCCGTCGGACAGGCCAGCAGCACCGGCACCGGCGTCGACGCCTTCTACCTCCAGTACTCCAAGGCATACAACGCCTGGGCCTTCATCTCACCCGCCAGCGACAGCACCACCCCCGGCACCTATCCCGGCGCCATCGCCTCCACCCCACCCGCCCTCAACACCTGGACCCACCTCGTCGGCGTCTACAACGCCACCACCCACACCATGAACCTCTACATCAACGGAACCCTCGCCGGAACCGGAACCAACACCACCGCCTGGAACGCCACCGGCCCCCTCCACATCGGCAGCGCCGGCACCAGCAACTACTTCCCCGGCAACATCAGCAACGTCCAAACCTTCAACACCGCACTCACCCCCGCCGCCGTAGCCGCCCTCAACCACGACCAACCCACCCCCACCCAACTCAGCTAACCCACCACCAACACCACCAAGGGGCGGCCGGAACACCGGCCGCCCCTGAGCGCTTGAGAAAGCTCCTGTAGATGGCGATTGAAGGTGATTCACCGACAATTCGCGCAAAACGTAAAGCGGTAAGAGTGGCTACCACCCTGGGATCTCCCTGGGACTGTTCTGGGACTTCCAGCCGCATCAACGGGCATGACCGTGAAACAGCCGAAAGACCATCTGCGCTGGCCAGCGCCCCGCAGCCGCCCATCAAGGCAGGTCACGGACCCACCTGGTCCCTTCCGCGACATCTGACTGGGCGAATGCGGACACCTCCTCTGAGCGCTTACGCAAAGCGAACCGGCACGACCCACACCTGCACCGCCAGACGGGACAGGCGATGCTCCTACGGCAGTACCTCTTGGGGAGAATTTGGGGAGTGCGAGCGCCTCTGGGGAGCGCGTGGGGAGTATCAACTGCACAACCGGGCACGAGTCTGAAAGATCCAGAAAGACGGATCCGCCCAGGCCAGAGCCCCGTTCAGCGACATCACTCCAGGTCAAAGCCGTCAGCTGGACAACTTCACGACGTACGTGCCGAGGTCGTCGGCCTCGACCACCCCCGGCACCGAGCCGCCCTCGCGCAAGGGCGTCACGTAACGGATCCCTGTTACCTCTGTGAGCATCGCACCAGGCTACTTGCGCGGCGCCGGGCAACGGCGACGCGGAGCGGGGGCGAGAGCGAGGAGGGGGTGGGGACGGGAACGGCGGTGGGGAACGGTGGTGGGGAGCGGTGGCGGGGCCGGTGATCGAGCAGGCGCTGGGCCATCCGCCGGAATTCTTCGGGCGGCTTTGAACGCGCCGGAGGATCTCTGCGTATGACCGGGCGGGCACGGCATCACGCCCACCGGGCGACCGCTCCCGCGCCACCCGGCTCCTCTACCGACAGGAAGTGCCACATGACCGACACCTCCGGTATTCCCGCGGCTCCGACCCGCCGCACGATGGTCGCCGCAGCGGGCGGCGTGGGTCTCATGGCCGCTCTGACCGCGTGCGGCGGATCGGATACGAAGGCCAGTGACACCCCGGCCACCACCCCGGCCCAGCCTTCGGCCCCGGCCGACTCCTCGGCACCGGCCGCCACCACCCCGGGCGGGGACGGCGGCGACGCGCTGGCCAAGACCGCGGACATCCCGGTGGGCGGCGGAAAGATCTTCGCGGACCAGAAGGTCGTCGTCACCCAGCCGACCGCCGGAAACTTCAAGGCGTTCTCCGCGGTCTGCACGCACCAGGGCTGTGCGGTCAGCGACGTCGCGGACGGCACCATCAACTGCCCCTGCCACGGCAGCAAGTTCAACATCGCGGACGGCAGCGTCGCCAACGGTCCGGCGACCAAGCCGCTGGCCGCCGCCAAGGTCACCGTCGCGGGTGGCTCGTTGCAGCTGGGCTGACTCGTCGCAGCTGGGCTGGCGAGCGCCATCGGGGCCGCGTCGGAGTAGCCGGGGCCGTTGGCGGCTACGGCTTTCCGGCGCGCTGCCCCTGGCGCTTCCAGCAGGCCAGGATGTCGTCCGTCGTGCTGACCGTGGAGACGAGCGCGAGGGTGTGCCGGACGACGGCCTCGGTGTACTCGCGGGGCACCCCCGCGATGCCGTCGGCGGGAACCACCACCTGGTACCCCAGGTTGACGGCGTCGAAGACGGCATTGGGGATCGCGATGTTCGCGGAGACCCCGGTGACGATCAGCGTGCGGCAGCCCAGGTTGCGCAGCAGGGCGTCCACATCGGTCCCGGCGATCGGTGACAGCCCGTGCAGCCGCCGTACGACCAGGTCGCCGTCGGCGAGCGGGATCCCTTCGGCGAGCCGCACGGCGGGCGTGCCCGTCAGCGGCTGCACGGGCAGCCGCCCGGCGGCACGGAACAGCCGCGCGTTGTGGTTGGCGCCGAGCCCGTCCGGGCGGCGTTCGGCGATGGCGTGCAGGACGGCGGCGCCCACCTCGTGGGCGCCGCCGACCAGCCGTGCCACGTTGCCCAGTGCCCCTGAGTCCCGCGCCTCGGCGGCGAGCTCCGGCAGCGCGCTGTCCGGCCCGACGACGCCGCGCTGGCACTCCACGGTCAGTACGGCGGTGACCGCCGGGTCCAGCAGCTCCACCAGCCGGTCGCTCGGCGCCATGACTGCCCCCTCGTACGACGGACCTCAACGGACCGCAACGGGCCACAAGGGACCCGCAACGGATGACGACGGAGCGACCGTAGCTGACGAACCGTCAACCAGGAAGGGATGCGGCGCGCGAGGGAGCACCCGCCGGCCACCAGCACTGGACGGCCGCGCCGCCGTCCTCCATTATTTCTGACACACAGTCAGATAAATGGAGGTGCTCGACTCATGGCCGTCATTCAGCGGCGGGGCCGCAGAATCATGATGACCCCGCACGAGGTCGACGCCTTCCTCGCGGAGCAGCGCACCTGTCGCGTGGCGACCGTCTCCAAGGACGGCCGTCCGCACGTCGGCGCCCTGTGGTTCGCCTGGGACGGCGAATCGCTGTGGCTCTACTCCATCGTCCGCAGCCAGCGCTGGACCGACCTGCTGCGCGATCCGCGCGTCTCGGTCGTGATCGACGACGGCGTGGAGTACGGGGAACTGCGCGGTATCGAGCTCTCCGGAACCGTCGAGTTCATCGGCGAGGCGCCCCGTACCGGCGAGCCCGTCCCCGAGCTGGACGCCCCCGAGCGGCTGTTCTCGGCCAAGAACTTCGGGCTCGACACCATGCCGCACGACGGCCGCCACGCCTGGCTCCGGCTCACCCCGGAACGGATGGCCTCCTGGGACTTCAGCAAGATTCCGCAGTAGGCAGCCGGGCGGGTCCGGGGCGGCGGCGCGGGCGGGTTTGGGCGGCGGCGCGGGCGGGTTGGGGCAGCGGCGCGGGCGGGTTTGGGCGGCGGCGCGGGCGGCGTCACTTGCTCCCCCGCCCCCTCGCCGCCGCCTCGGAGATGTTGCGGGCCATGCCGCCGAAGACCACCGCGTGGAACGGCGCCACGCTCCACCAGTAGAGCTGACCGGCCAGACCGTGTGGATGGAACAGCGCACGCTGGCGGAGGAGCGTGGCGCCCGCGTCGTCCTGGTCGACCGACAGTTCCAGCCAGGCCAGGCCGGGCAGCCGCATCTCGGCGCGCAGCCGCAGCAGACGGCCCGGTTCGATCGCCTCGACCCGCCAGAAGTCCAGCGAGTCCCCGACCCGCAGTCGCGCGGTGTCGCGGCGGCCCCGGCGCAGCCCGACGCCGCCGGCCAGCCGGTCCAGCCAACCCCGTACCGCCCAGGCGAGCGGGAACGAGTACCAGCCGTTCTCGCCGCCGATGCCCTCGATCACCCGCCACAGCGCGTCCGGCGGGGCGTCCACCGTGCGTTCGCGCCGGTCGGTGTACAGACTGCCGCCGGCCCAGTCCGGGTCCGTGGGCAACGGGTCGCTGGGGGCTCCGGGCACCGCGGCGGACGACCAGCGGGTCGGGACGTCGGCGTCCCGCAGCCGTTTGAGGGCCAGGCGCACCGAGTCGTCGAAGCCGGTCCGCCCGATGGGCGGGTCGGGCACGTAGCGCGCCAGGTCGTTCTCCGAACAGACCACTTCGTGCCGCAGTGACTCGGTGAGCGGGCGGGCGATGGAGCGCGGCACGGGGGTGACGAGGCCGATCCAGTGGCTGGACAGGCCCGGCGTCAGGACCGGTACGGGGAGGATCAACCGCCGTGGCAGGCCGGCGACGGCCGCGTACCGCTGCATCATGCCCCGGTAGGTGACGACGTCCGGGCCGCCGATGTCGAAGGTCCGGCTGACATCGGGCGGCAGGGTGGCGGCGCCGACGAGGCAGTGCAGCACGTCGCGGACGGCGATCGGCTGGATGCGGGTCCTGACCCAGCTCGGGGTGACCATCAGCGGCAGTCGTTCGGTGAGATAGCGCAGCATCTCGAAGGAGGCCGAACCGGAGCCGATGATCACCGCGGCCCGGAGGACGGCGGTGGGCACCCCCGAGCCGAGCAGGATGTGCCCGACCTCGGCGCGGGACCGCAGATGCGCGGAGAGCTCCGACTCCGGGACCCCGTTCGGCGTCAGCCCGCCCAGATAGACGATGCGCCGCACTCCGGCGGCGCGGGCCTGCTCGGCGAAGAGCCGGGCGGCCCGGCGGTCGGTCTCCTCGAAGCCACGTCCGGTGCCCAGCGCGTGCACCAGGTAGTACGCGGTGTGCACGCCCTCGAACGCGGAGCGCAGCGAGTCCGCGTCGGTCACATCGCCCCGAACCGTCTCGACCCGATCGGCCCAGGGGTGGTCACGGAGCTTCTCCGGCGTGCGGGCGAGGCAGCGTACGGCGTACCCGGCGTCGAGCAGCTCGGGCACGAGCCGGCCGCCGATGTATCCGGTGGCTCCGGTGACCAGGCAGCGGCGGGTGCTTTCGTCTTCGGGCATACGGGAATGCCTACCCGGCCTTCGTCGGCAATCACAGCAGGTGGGCGGCGGGGTGCTTTCCCGATGGCCTTCACGGCGCCTTTCACGGCGGCTTTCACAGCGGATACGTGACGGCTTCCGCGGCGGCTTCCGCGGACCGGTGCTGAAGGCCGGGTTCGCAGGGTTCGCCGGGCGCGGCGTAACAGCGCTACGTTTGAGGGTAGCGTCGATACCTCTTTGGTGTTAGCGTTGCTGTTGTCGGGTGGCGAAGGACGCCGCCCCAGCCGAATCAGGGAGCACCGCCATGAGCGCGCAGACCACCACCTCCAAGTCTTCGAACCGGGTCGCGATCGTCACCGGCGGCTCCCGCGGCATCGGCCGGCAGAGCGCCGAGCGACTGGCCGCCGACGGATTCGCCGTCGTCGTCAACTACGCCGGGAACCAGGCCGAGGCCGACGCGACGGTGTCGGCCATCACCGCCACCGGAGGGCGGGCGGTCGCCTTCCGCGCCGACGTCGCCGACGAGGTCTCGGTCTCGGCCCTCTTCGACACCGCCGAGAGGACCTTCGGCGGAGTCGACGTCGTCGTGCACGCGGCGGGTGTCATGACGCTGGCACCGCTGGTCGACACGGATCTGGACGCCCTGGACCGTATGCACCGCACGAACATCCGCGGCACCTTCGTCGTCGACCAACAGGCCGCCCGCCGGCTGCGCGGCGGCGGGGCGATCATCAACTTCTCCAGCTCCGTGGTGGGACTGGCCATCCCCGGCTACACCGCCTACGCCGCCACCAAGGGCGCCGTCGAGGCGATGACCCTGATCCTCGCCCGGGAGCTGCGCGGCCGGGACATCACCGTCAACGCGGTGGCCCCCGGACCGACCGCCACCGCGCTGTTCCTGGACGGCAAGGACGAGGAGACCATCGCGCGGATGGCCGCCCAGGCGCCGCTGGAGCGCCTCGGCACCCCGCAGGACATCGCGGAGGTCGTCTCCTTCCTCGCCGGCCCCGCCCGCTGGGTGAACGGCCAGGTCGTCCGCGCCAACGGCGGCATCGTCTGACCGGCGCCCCGGCCTTCCCTTCCGCGTTCCTCCTCCGCCCCTTCCGCCTTTCTCATCCGCTTTTTCGCGCTCGACCGACCGAGGAGTTCTGCCATGGGCAGCACCATCGTCATCACAGGAGCCGGTTCCGGTTTCGGAGCCCTGGCCGCACGGGCGCTGGCCCGCTCGGGCCACACCGTCTACGCCGCCATGCGCAACACCACGGGCCGCAACGCCGGCCGGGTCGCCGAAGCCCGGCAGTACGCAGCCGAGCACCACGTGGCCCTGCGCACCGTCGAACTCGACGTCCTCTCCCAGGAGTCCGCCGACGCGGCCGTCGCCACGATCCTGGCCGAGGCGGGCACTCTGGACGTCGTCATCCACAACGCCGGCCATATGGTCACCGGCCCCACCGAGGCGTTTACCCCCGAAGAGCTCACCGCCGTCTACGACACCAACGTGCTCGGCACCCAGCGGGTCAACCGCGCCGCCCTCCCCCATCTGCGGGCGCAGCGGCACGGCCTCGTCCTGTGGATCGGCTCCACCAGCACCCGCGGCGGCACCCCGCCGTACCTCGCCCCGTACTTCGCCGCCAAGGCCGCCATGGACTCACTCGCCGTCAGCTACGCCGCCGAACTGGCCCGCTTCGACATCGAGACCTCCATCGTCGTCCCCGGCTCCTTCACCTCGGGCACCAACCACTTCGCCACGGGCGGGCACCCGGCCCAGCAGGACATCGTCGACGCCTACGAGGAGCACTACGCCGGCCTCATGGACCAGGTCTCCCGACGACTCGCCGACCTGGCCCCGGCCGATGCCGACGTCTCCCAGGTCGCGGACGCCATCGTCGACGTCGTCAACGCGCCGCACGGCACGCGGCCGTTCCGCGTCCACATAGACCCCGCGGGCGACGGCGCCGAAGAGGTCAGCGAGGTCGCCGACCGCATCCGCGCCGAATTCCTCGCCCGGATCGGCCTCGGCGACCTCCTCCACCCGCACACCGACCCGCACACCGCCGAGTAGCACCCCGGCGCGAGCGCGGAGACCATGAGACCGTCCCCGCTCCGCCCCGACCGGCCCGTATCGGACAAGGAGAACACCATGACCACGACCGAACTGCACCCCGCCGTCCAGCGCGCGGTGGACGCCGCCAACGCCGGTGTCACCGACGATTTCCTCGACAGCTTCACCGCGGACGGCGCGGTCGACGACTGGGGCCGCGTCTTCGCCGGACGCGAGGCCATCCGGGGGTGGAGCGACAAGGAGTTCATCGGGGTGGACGTCAGCCTGGACGTCACAGCGGTGCGCCGGTCGGGCGACACCGAGACCGTCAGCGCGACGGTGGGCGGGAACGGCTTCAACGGTCCCTCCGACTTCGCGTTCACGGTGGCCGGCGACCGGATCTCCCTGATGCGGATCACCGGATGACGACCGGCCTGCCGCGGCGCGGAAAGGCCGCCACCGCACGTAGCACCGCTACGCCATGCTTGATAGCGTTCCCTTTGTGAGTACCCGAGCGCGCATCCTGGAAGTGGCGGCCGACCTGGTCGCGGAGTCTCCGGACGGGGACGTGTCCACGCGAGCGGTGTGCGAGGCCGCGCAGGTGGGCGCCCCGGCGCTCTACCGGTACTTCGGGGACAAGGAAGGGCTGCTGTCGGCCGTCGTCGACCACGGCTTCGACAAGTACCTGGCGACGAAGCGGCGGCACCGCGCCGGTGCCGACCCCATCGAGGATCTGCGCAACGGCTGGGACAGCCATGTGGAGTTCGCCCTGCAGAACCCGAACCTGTACCGGCTGATGAACTCCCCCGCGATGCGCACCACTCCGGCTGCGGCGCTGGAGTCCCATCAGATCCTCACCCGGGACCTGGAGCGGGCGGCGGCACTGGGCAAACTGCGGCTCGCCCCCGAGCTGGCCGCCCAGATAGTGATGTCGGCCAACGTCGGCGTGGCCCTGATGCTCGTCGCCCGGCCCGCGACCTTCACCGATCCGAGCACATCGCATCGCGTCCGTGACGCCGTGCACGCCTCCGTCTTCACCCCGGACGTGTTCGGCACCCGGGCCGCCCCGGACGGCTCCGCCGGCGGCCAGGACGACGCGCGGCTGCAGTCGACCGCGAGCCGGTTGAACGCGCTGTTGCGCCAGTCGCCCGACCAGGCACTCAGCGTCGCCGAGACGGTCCTGCTGACCGAATGGCTGGACCGGCTGTCGAACACTCCCCAGCACCGGTAGTCGCAGAAATCCGCAGGTGTTCTCGCCGCGGTGTCGATCCGGGCCCGGGCCGTTCGTATAGGGAGTGAGAAGCCGGCACGAGGCCGGCGGAACGACCTAGGAGGACACCATGCCGCAGTACCTGCTCAGCGTGATGCAGCCCGAAGGGGAGCCGCCCGCCCCCGAGGTCCTGCAGGAGATCATGCGGAACGTGGACGCTCTGCACGAGGAGCTGAAGGCCGCCGGAGCGTGGGTCTTCTCCGGTGGTCTGCACGCCCCGAGCACCGCCACCGTCGTCCGTCTCCAGGACGGTGAGGTACTCACCACCGATGGCCCGTACCTCGAGGGCAAGGAGTATCTCGGCGGCCTGTCCATCATCGAGGCGCCCGATCTGGACGCCGCGCTGGAATGGGGCCGCAAGAGCGCCCGGGCGACCACCCTCCCGATCGAGGTACGCCCCTTCTACTGGGAAGCCACCGGCTGATGCCTGACCTGCCGGCCGTCCCCTCCCCGGACGTCGAACAGGTCTTCCGTGCGGAATACGGCCGCTCGGTGGCGGTCCTGGTCCGCGTCTTCGGCGACATCGACATCGCCGAGGAGGCGGTCCAGGACGCCTTCACCACGGCGCTGGAACGGTGGCCGTCCGCCGGGCTGCCACCGAGCCCGGCCGGCTGGATCATCACCACCGCACGCAACCGGGCGATCGACCGCCTCCGCCGGGAGGCGTCCCGCCAGGACCGGCACGCCCAGGCCGCTCTGCTGCACGCCCGCGACGAACCGCCCGAGGAGGGCCCCGTGCGCGACGACCGGCTCCGTCTGATCTTCACCTGCTGCCACCCGTCGCTCGCCACCGGAGCGCAGGTCGCCCTGACGCTCCGGCTCCTGGGAGGCCTCAGCACCACCGAGATCGCCCACGCCTTCCTGGTCCCGGAGCCGACCATGGCCCAGCGGCTGGTGCGGGCCAAGGGCAAGATCCGTGACGCCCGGATCCCCTACCGGGTCCCTTACGAGGCGGACCTTCCAGGCCGGCTCCGGGCCGTACTGGCCGTCGTCTACCTCATCTTCAACGAGGGCTACACGGCGAGTTCGGGCGACCGGCTGGTCCGCGAGGACCTGTGCGCGGAAGCTCTGCGGCTCGGACGGCTGCTGGCCGAACTCATGCCGGACGAGCCCGAGGTCATGGGGCTGCTCGCGCTCATGCTGCTCACCGAGTCCCGCTGCCGGGCCCGCTCCGCCCCGGACGGCGGACTGGTCCCGCTGGACGAGCAGGACCGGGCCCTGTGGGACGGCGCCCTTGTGACCGAGGGACAGACCATCGTCCGGCAGTGCCTGCGGCGCGGCCGGCCCGGCCCGTACCAGGTCCAGGCGGCCATCAACGCCGTCCACAGCGACGCTCCGAGCACGGCCGCCACGGACTGGCGGCAGATCCTGCAGCTCTACGACCAGTTGCTGACGCTCACCCCGACCCCCGTCGTGGCTCTCAACCGCGCGGTCGCGGTGGCCGAGGTCGAGGGACCGGAGACCGCGCTCGCCCTCGTCGACGAGCTCGGCCTCGACAGATACCACGTGTTCCACGCCATCCGGGCCGATCTGCTGCGGCGGTTGGGCCGCACCGCCGAGGCGCGGTCGGCGTACGAGGCGGCGATCGCACTCACCGGGAACAAGCCGGAGAACGACTTCCTCACGCGCCGGCAACGGGAACTCGGCCCGGACCGCTGATCAGCGGTCGGGGGTTGGGGGTCGGCGGTCGGTGACGTTCGGTCAGTGGCGTTCAGTCGAGCGCCGTCGGGGCCGGCGGGGCGATCGCGAAGTCCGCCGGGTCCACGCCGCCCTGCTTCGTGTCGTCGTTGGCGAAGACGAACGACTCGATGGAGATGTTCCGTTCGTCGCTGAGCGCCGCCACCAGCTCCTGCATGACGACGGTCTCCAGCACCACGCGGACACTCGGCGGCACGTCGGGCAGCCGCACCACCCCGAGGTCGGCGCCGCCGTCGACCGGCCGGGTGGTGACGAGCAGCGTGAGGTGCCCGGCACCCGAGAGGGAGCGGGCCAGGGCGACCTCACGGCCGTCCCCGAAGACGATGTGCAGGGTCCGGCCCGCGGACTCCATCTCGCCGTGCAGATAGTTCCTGGTGACGGAGGCGGTGGCCGGCATCCGGACGACCTCGCGCAGCAGCAGCGCACCCTCCTCGGCGGCGGCCCGTGACGCACCCGACGCGACGACGTCGGCGGCCACCCGGCGCGCGGCGCGGGCCCGCAGCGGGTCGATCACCTCCGCCGCGTCATGACGAACGGCCGCCGCCAGCGCCGCGATCCCCTGCCAGGGATCGTCCGCGCCGATCCGGCCCGTCATCGCCCCGGCGATCAGGTCCAGGGCGACGACCGCTCCGGTGAATCCGATCGTCGAGGCGTACGAGTCGGGCTCGTTGCCGAGATCGACCGTCATCTCCGCGAGGTCGCCCAGCGGGGACGGCATGACGTTCAGCAGGGCTACGCGCGGCACGTCATTCGCCTCCTTGAAGGCCGCGAGGGTCTCCGAACTGCGGCCGCCCTGCGACACCCCGATCAGCACATCGACGTCGAACCCGGCGGTGCCCCGCTCGATCTCGCTGGAGAGCACCCGCTGGGTGACCACACCCCGGGCACGCAGCAGGTCGACCGCCACACCCAGCGCCGCGTACGAGGCGCCGATCCCCGCGAAGAGCGGGCGCTCGGCGGCACGCAGCCGCTCGAGGCCCGCCCCCTCGAACTGCCCGCGCACATGCGCGACCACCCGCTCCAGCGCGTTCGGCTGGTCGGCCTGCCCCTGGAGGAAGGTAATTCGCGATCCGGACATCCTCGCGGTTCCTTTCGTACGTTCCCACGCCGTAGGAGGAAGGTACGGGAGCCGTCGGCGGCGGACGGCCGAGTCGGGTACGGAAGTTGTCTACGCCCCGCCCGGGTTGGGGTTCCCCCCGCGCAAAGCCTTCGCCTCCTTCTCCGGGTCCAGTCCGAGCGCGGGCCGGTCCGGCCGCTGCGGCGCGGTGCCGCCCAGGGACCGGAGCCAGGTCCAGGTGTCGGCCACCGTCTCCTCGACGGGGCGGCAGCGCAGTCCCGCGGCGAGCGCCTTGGAGACGTCCGCGCGGTGCATGGCGTCGTGGACCTCGCCCGGTGGCAGCCAGACCGGGAGCTCCATCCATGGCTCGATGCCGGCCGCGAGGATCGTCTCCGGATCGGTCCAGCGCAGTTCGGCGTCCGAGCCGGCGACCCGCACACACGCCTCCAGGAGCTCGCCCATCGTGGTGTGCCCCGGCGGGCTCACCAGGTTGTACGGGCCGCCGAGCCCCTTCACGGCGGCGTCCAGCGTCCAGGCCGCCAGGTCCCGCGCGTCGATGTACTGCAGCCCCAGGTCCCGCGGGCCGGGCGCCAGCACAGTTCCGCCGCGGGCGATCCGCCCCAGCCACCACGGCAGCCGTCCGATGTTCTCCCCTGGCCCGAGGATCAGCCCGGCCCTGAGCAGCAGCGCCCGCTCGCCGAAGGCCGCCAGCGCCGCCAGCTCCCCGCCTCGCTTGGCCTGGGCGTACTCCACCTCGCCGTCGTCGGGGGACGCGTCGACGAGCGGCCCGTCCTCGGTGAGGCCGGCGGGCGACGGGAACGCGTACACCGACCGGCTGGACACGTAGGCGTAGGACCCGGCCCGGCCGGCGAGCAGCCGGCCCGCGTCGCGCACCGCCGACGGCGCACCGGACCAGGTGTCGACGACGACGTCCCACTCGCCCCGGTCCAGCGCCGCCAGACCGCCCTCCGCGGTCCTGTCGCCCAGCAGTGTGGCGACCCCCGGCGGCGCCGCATGGCGTCCGCGGTGGAACGCCGTCACCTCCCAGCCCCGTTCCAACGCCTCGTCGGCGACCGCGCGCCCGACGAACTCCGTCCCACCCAGCAGCAGAATCCTCATGCGGATCACCCTGCCCCCGGACCGGCCCGGCGGTAGCCGTTCCATGCTCACAGCGGAATCGCCCACAGCGGAATGCGGCTGTGCGGGCCCGGCCTGCAGCGTCGTAAGGTCGGGGTATGCGACTGAGCACTGTGATCCTTCCCGTGTACCGCTGGACCGAGGGCCGGGAGGTGTGGCGGCGGGCCGAGGACCTCGGCTTCGACACCGCCTACACCTACGACCACCTGTCCTGGCGGACCTTCCGGGACGGGCCGTGGTTCGGCGCGGTACCCACCCTCACCGCGGCCGCGACGGCCACCGAGCGGCTGCGGCTCGGCACGCTCGTCACGTCGCCCAACTTCCGGCACCCCGTGACGCTGGCGAAGGACCTGATCACGCTCGACGACGTCAGCGGAGGACGGATCACGCTGGGCATCGGCGCGGGCGGCTCCGGGTTCGACGCGACCGCGATGGGCCAGGAGGCGTGGACACCGCGCGAGCGCGCGGACCGCTTCGGTGAGTTCGTCCCGCTGCTCGACCGGCTGCTCACCGACGACGTGGTGTCGTACGAGGGCGAGTTCTACTCCGCGCACGAGGTCCGCAACATCCCCGGCTGTGTGCAGCGGCCCCGGATCCCCTTCGCGGTGGCCGCCACCGGGCCGCGCGGACTGAAGCTCGCCGCGCGCCATGGGCAGGCCTGGGTCACCACCGGCGATCCGAAGCTCTTCGAGACCGGCACGCCCGAGCAGTCGCTGGAGGCCGTCCGCGGCCAGATCGCCAAGCTCGGCGCGGCCTGCGACGAGATCGGCCGGAACCCCGCCGAACTGCACAAGACCATGCTCACCGGCTTCACCCCGGACCGCCCGCTGGACTCCTTCGACGCCTTCACCGACTTCGCCGGCCGCCACGCGGAGCTGGGCATCGACGAGATCGTCATCCACTGGCCGATCCCGGACTCCGACTTCGCCGCCGACCCCAAGCTCTTCGAACGCATCGCCACCGAGGGGCTCGTCCAGCTCGCCACACCGTAGCAACACAGGACAATCCGGGCGGAGAGGCCGATGTCGTCGCGTCCGATCCGCCCCAGTACGGCGATTCACGTGCGCACCTGGCGTCTCAGTGCGCACACTTGGTTGTGCGCTCAACGATTGACCCCGGTGCTTCCCCGCACGGTTCCGGCCGTCCGGCAGACGTGCACCCGCACACCGGCCTGGCCGGGGTCATCCATGCCGCGCCCCACCGGCGCACCCAGCCGACCGAGCACGCCGAGCACGGCTAAGCCCCTGGCGAACGAGCGGTACCCGTGGGTCCTCCGGGGAAGGTTCGGGCCCAACAGCGGCCGGACCACCGGCCGCTGTCCCGGAGGTACGTGACACGCGGAGGTTCCCCATGGCCCCGACTGCGGCATACGACAAGATCGCCGACTGGTACGAGCAGGAGTTCCTCGGTGGGCGGCAGGCGGGGACCGGGACCGGCGAACCGGTCGCGGACGTCGATCCGCTGGGCATCCACCGCGCCACACGCGAACTGCTGGGTGCGGGAAGCGGCATCTGCCTGGAGATCGGCTGCGGCACCGGGACCCATGCCGAACGGGTCCGCGCACTGGGCTGGACGCCCGTCGGCGTTGACCTCTCCGCCGGCATGCTGCGGCACGCGCGCGGCCGGCTCCCCATCGCGCGGGCCGACGCCGAGCGGCTGCCGATAGCGGCCGGTTCGGTGCCCGCCGTCATCTCGATGATGGTCCACACCGACATGCCCGGATACCCGGCGGTGCTGCGCGAGGCGGCCCGGGTGCTGCGTCCCGGCGGGGTGCTGGTGCACGTCGGCGTGCACCCCTGCTTCTGCGGCGGCTTCGCCGACCGCGCGGACCCGGACGCGGTGGTGATCGGTCCCGGCTACCGCGACGGGCACTGGACCAAGGCGTCCTGGACGAGCGCGGGAGTGCGCGACAAGGTCGGTGCCACGCACTACCCGCTGCCCGACCTGATGCACGCGTTCCTCGCGGCGGGCCTGGTGCCCGAACAGTTCACGGAGGGCGGCGCACCGACCCCGACCGTCCTGGCCCTCCGCGCCCGCAAGCCCGAGTGACCGCCGGTGACGTGAACGGCGCGCGTCAGACCGTGGACGCGGCGAGTGCGGCGCCCGCTGAGGACTGCAGGGCTTCGACCGCGGCACGGATCGCCGGGCGGCGGTCGGCGTCCTCGCGCCAGACGGCGTAGACGTGGCGGTGCATGGTGTGGCGGACGGGGACGACGCTCACGCCGTCGGGGACCGGGCCGCGGCCGAGGCGGGGGGCGACCGCGACGCCGAGGCCGGCCGCGACCAGGGCGAGCTGGGTGTGGTGTTCCTCGGCGGAGTGCGACAGGCGGGGCTCGATGCCCTTGCCGCGCAGGGTGAACATGAGCCAGTCGTGGCAGAACTCGCCGTCCGGCCAGGAGACCCAGTCGTCGTCCGCGAAGTCCTCCAGCTCGATCTGCGCCCGGCCGGCGAGCGGATGGTCCGACGGCATCGCGACATCGGCGATGTCGTCCAGCAGTGGCGCCTTGGCGAGGCCGGAGGGCAGGGACAGCGGTCTGTTGTACCAGTCCAGGACGACGGCGAGGTCCATGTCGCCACGCACCACCCGGGCCACAGAACCGGCCGGCTCCATCTCCTGCATCCGGGGCCGCAACTGGGGGTGGTCCCGGCGCAGGGCCGCCAGCGCCATCGGCAGCAGCCCGCGGGCGGCGGTCGGGAACGCCCCCAGGACGACCTCACCGACGGCCGCTCCCCGGTGCGCCTCGAGATCGGAGTGCGCCAGTTCGACCAGCGAGAGGATGCGTTCCGCATGTCCGGAGAGCAGCCGGCCGGCGTCGGTGAGGCGGACGCCGCGGCCGTTCTTGGCCAGCATCTGCTGACCGGTCTCGCGCTCCAGCTTGCCCATCTGCTGGGAGACGGCCGAGGTCGTCACATGCAGGACGTCGGCGGCGGCGCTGACCGAGCCGTAGGTGGCGATGGCATGCAGGATCCGGAGGCGCTCCAGGTTCAACATGTAAGGGATTCTACGCGTTCCATCGTACGTAAACTCGCTTGTTCTACGGAATCAAATCCGTCATCTTAGGAGCATGAGCGTCCCCGCCGGCCTTCGGCCCGCCTCCGCCACCGCCGCGCCCGCTCCGATACCGGAGGCGCCACCGGTCGCCCGCCGCGCGGTGGACTGGCGGATCCGGTTCGCCGTCCTGGGCCTCATCTGGGGCTTCAGCTTTCTGTTCATCAAGGTCGGCACGGAGGCGTTCGCACCCCTTCAGGTGACACTGGGCCGGATGGTCTTCGGCACGGTCGTGCTGGTCGCCGCCCTGCTCGTCAAGCGCGACCGGCTGCCGCGCGGGAAGCGGACCTGGCTGCATCTGACGGTCGCCGCACTGCTGCTCAACGCGCTGCCGTTCTCACTGTTCGCCTACTCCGAACTGACCATCCCCTCCACGCTCGCGGGGATCTGCAACGCGACCACCCCGCTGTGGAGCATGGTCGTCTCGGTCGTCGCGCTCTCCGAGGACAAGCCGACGCGGCAGCGGTTCGCGGGGGTCGGCCTCGGCTTCGTCGGCGTGCTGACCGTGCTCGGCGCCTGGCAGGGCTTCTCCGGCCAGGACCCGGCGGGCACCGCCATGGCCCTGATCGCCGCGGCCAGTTACGCGGTCGGCTGGGCGTACGTACGCCGCACCCTGGCCGGGTCCGGCAACTCCAACCTCGCGCTCTCCAGCAGCCAGCTGCTGCTCGGCACGGTCCAGCTCGCCCTGGTCACACCGTTCTTCACCTCCGTGCCGGCCTCGTTCCCGATCCTGTCGGTGCTCTCGGTCGTCGCGCTCGGCGCCCTCGGCACCGGTATCGCGTTCCTGCTCCAGTACGGGCTGGTCGCCGAGAAGGGCCCGACGATCGGCGCGATGGTCACCTATCTGATCCCGGTCGTCGCGACCGCCGCGGGCGTACTGCTGCTCCATGAGCGGCTGGGCTGGAACGAGCCGGTCGGCGCGGCCGTCGTCCTGGCCGGCGCCGCCCTCACCCAACTGCGCCCCCGCCGTTCCCGACCGGCCGCCGGTACGACTCAGCCGTAACGCCGCAGCCTGAGCCGTCTCAGCCGTAGCGTCCCGCGCCCGACGCCCCGACCACCCGGGCGACCGCGTCCGCGAGCGGCACGATGTCGGCGTCACGGAGCGCGGAGACCGTGAGCCGCACGCCCGGGGAGGACGCGAGCCGGAAGCGGGCGCCGGGGGCGGTGGCCCAGCCGGCCTGCAGCAGGCCGGCCACCGCACCGGTCTCGTCGGAGACCGGCACCCAGACGTTCATGCCGCTGCGCCCATGGGCCGCGATGCCGCGTTCGGCCAGGGCCAGGACCAGGGCGTCGCGCCGCCGGCCGTACGACGGCGCCACCACCCGCGGGTCGACCGCGCCGGACTCCCACAGGTGCACCACGGCGCGCTGCAGCAGATGGCTGACCCAGCCGGCGCCCAGCCGGTAGCGGCCCTGAACGCGGTCGACGGTGACCGGGTCGCCGGTGAAGACCGCCAGGCGCAGATCCGGGCCGTACGCCTTGGCCGTGGAGCGCACCAGCACCCAGTGCGTGGTGACGCCCGACAGACAGTGCAGCGGCAGGTCGACCAGTCCGTGCACATGGTCGTCGTCGACCACCAGCACCTCGGGATGGCGCGCGAGCACCTCGCGCAACTCCCGGGCGCGGTCCGCGGAGATCGCCGCGCCGGTCGGGTTCTGGCCGCGGTCGGTGACGACGAGAGCGCGTACGCCGGCCAGCAGCGCCCGTGCGACGTCCGCGACGACCGGGCCGTCGTCGTCGACCCCGACCGGCACCGCGCGCAGCCCGAGAGCCGGCGCCAGGTCCAGCACACTCCCCCACCCCGGGTCCTCGACCGCCACGGCGTCCCCCGGGCGCAGATGGGCCGCCAGCACCCGTTCGATGGCGTCGAGCGAGCCCGAGGTGAGTCCGATGGGGCCGTCGGGCACCCCGTCCCGGTCGAAGGCCGCGCGGGCGAGAGCGCTCAACCCGGCGTCGACGGCCGGTCCGCCGTAGAGCGCCGGGTTCTCGGCGTTACGGGCCACCGCCGCCGCGAACGCCGCGTCGAGCGGCGGCAGCAGCGAGACGTCCGGATTGCCGTTGGAGATGTCCCGCGTCCCCGGCGGCACATCGATCCGGATCTGGTCGCGCGAGGTGGTGGCGGGCCGGGAGCGCACCCGGCTGCCGCGCCGGCCTGCCGTCTCGATCACCCCGCGGTCGCGCAGCAGCCGGTAGGCGGCGGCCACCGTGTTGGGGTTCACGTCCAGTTCCTGGGCCAGTTCACGCAGCGGCGGCAGCGCCGCGCCCGGCTTGAGCGCGCCCTCGCCCACCGCCCGCTCGATGTCGGCGGCAATACCCGATGCGCCCCGGCCTGTGATTCGATACTCTCCTAGCACAAAGTTGATTATGCACTAGTTCAAAGGATTGCGCCATGGCCGACACAGCCGCCCCCACCGTCCCCGCCCCTTCGTACGAGGCGACGGAACGCACCGTCCCCACCCGGATACGGGAGCGCGCCGCCTACGACCGTGACACCGTCCACGCGATCCTCGACGAGGGCTATCTCTGCCACCTCGGATTCATCCGCGACGGCGCCCCCGTCGTGCTGCCCACCCTCTACGGCCGGATCGGCGAGCGGCTCTACGTCCACGGCTCGACCGGATCGCGCCCGCTGCGCGGCGCGAAGGACCCGGGGCTGGCCGTCTGCCTGACCGTCACCCACCTCGACGCCCTCGTGCTGGCCCGTTCCGCGTTCCACCACTCGATGAACTACCGCTCGGTGGTGGTGCACGGCACCGCCCACCAGGTCACCGATCCGGCGGAGCGCGCCGAAGCGCTGGACGCGCTGGTCAACCAGGTGGTGGCCGGCCGCGCGGACGACTCGCGCCGGGCCAACGCCAAGGAGCTCGCCGCGACCACCGTCATCCGGCTCGACCTCCTGGAGGTGTCGGCGAAGGTCCGCACCGGCGGCCCGAACGACGAGCCGGAGGACACCGGACTGCCGTACTGGACCGGGATCGTGCCCGTCACCAAGGTCTACGGCGCCCCCGTTCCGGCCGACGACCTCGACCCGGCCGTCGCCCTGCCCGCCTACCTCGCCTGAGCCTGAGTCTGTGCTGAAACCTGAACCAGAACCTGACCCTGAGGGACCCGACATGCTCATCCACCCCTGGGACGCACCGCAGGACGACACCGAGTGGCAGACCTGGCTCGCCGCCCACGACTTCGGGCAGCTGGCCGTCAACGGCCTGCCAGGCGAACCCCCGTTCGTCCAACCGCTGCACTTCGCCTACGACCCGGAGCGCAACGAGGCGTTCACCCACCTCGCCCGCCCCAACCCGCTGTGGCACGCCCTCGAGGCGAACCCACGGGTGACGCTCAGCGTCGTGGACGACTACACGTTCATCCCCGGCCCCTGGCACGCCCCCGAGGGCGTGCCCGCCGAGCACGGCACCCCGACCAGCTTCTACGCCGCCGTCCAGCTGCTGTGCACGGCGCATGTCATCGACGACGAGGCGCAGAAGGCCGCCGTGCTGCACCGTCAGCTCGCGCACTTCCAGCCGGCCGGCGACTACGCGCCCGTCGCCCCGGGACAGGCCCCGTTCGGCCGGATGCTGCCCGGGATCCGCGGCATCCGGCTGGAGGTGACCGAGGTCCGCGCGAAGTTCAAGTACGGCGGCAACAAGCCCCGGCAGATGCAGCAGCGGGACGCGGAGCGCCTCGCGGAGCGGGCCGCCCCGCACGACGAGGCGGCCCGCGCCCACCAGCTGCGCCGGCTGGCGGCATCCGACCCGGACCGCGCCTAGGTCACGAGCCTGCGCGCACCCGCCACCGTCGTCCGGTGTCGGCGCGCACCCCCGGCGGTCATCCCGTGCCGGCCGCCGCGCGGCGGCCGGCCGAGGCCAGCCGGGCCTCCTCCAGGCCCAGCGCCGTCACGGCGCCGAGCAGGATGACGGTGCCCAGTACGGTCGCGCCGGTCAGCTGTTCGCCGAGGACGACGACGGCGATGGCCGCCGCGGAGACCGGTTCGATCAGTGCGATGACGGAGACCGTCGCCGCCCGGACCACCGCGGCGCCCGCGAAGTACAGCCCGTAGGCGAGTGCGGTCGGCACGGAGGCCAGATAGACCAGCAGCCACAGGGTGTGGCCGAGGTCCGTGCCGCGCGGCCACAGCCCTTCCGCCAGGGCGAGCGGGAGCAGGGTCACGGCGCACACCGCGAAGGCCCACAGCGAGGTCATGAACGGGTCGCCGCCGTCACCGCCGCGGCCCATCCAGCGGGTCAGCAGCGTGATGCAGGCGTAGCCGGACGCGGACAGCAGCGCGAGCCCGACCCCGGCCGGGGCCACGGACCCGCCGCCGTTGCCCAGGACGAGCACCGCGAGCCCCGCCAGAGCGCCGGAGACGGCCACGGCGCCGCCGCGGCCGAGCCGTTCGCCCATGATGAGACGGGCGACGACCGCGATGATGACCGGGCCCGCACCCAGGGTGACGACGGTCGCGACGGCCAGTCCCGTCGACTCGACGGCTCCGAAATAGGCGGTCTGGAAGACCGTCAGGCCGAGACCGGTGGCCAGGATGCGCAGCACCGCACGCCGCCGGGGTTCCTTCCTGGCCGGTGTACGGACGGCGCCGCGACGGCGGCGGACCAGCCGGACGAGCAGCAGCAGCGCGAAGCCGCCGGCGGTGCGCCAGAAGGCCAGGGTGACGGGGCCGAGGCCGCTGCTCACTAGGAGCAGCGCGGCGGCGGCGCCCGCGGTGCCCCAGGCGGTGGCGGCGAAGGTGACGTAGAGCAGGCCGCGTCCGACGGACGGGGCAAGGGTGTGGCCATGGTTCGACGGCACGAGTGTTCTCCCGCGGAGGACTTGAGATGGTCGCGTGGTCCCGTGTGCGGGCAGCCGCGACCTGCTCGGGTACGTGCCCGAGCCGGGTCGTCCGTGGGGTGGCAGCCCGCCTAGGCGGCGGGCGGCGGCAGAACGGTGAGGTGCATGATCGTCACCTTACGAGGTGCGGACGCGCCCCTACAAGGCGGTTCCGAGGCGCGAGATCCGGGGACCCGGGGCTCGGAGCAGGGGCCGTCCTCAGACCAGATCGGGCTGCGGCAGCGGCTCGGCCACCGGTTTGCTCCCACCGCTCTGGGTGGTGGTCTGGGCGACGAACGCACCCGCCAGCACCAGCGTTCCGCCGATGATCTGCGGGACGCCCAGGTGCTCACCGAGCAGGATCCAGGCGAACACGGTCCCCACCACCGCCTCCAGACAGGCGACCACCCCGGCCACCTGCGGGGTCAGCTTGCGCACGGCCAGCACCCCGGTCAGATACGCGACGACCGTCGCCACCAGGACGATCCACCCGACGAGCAGCACCGCGGGCACCTGCTTGTCGCCGAGCGCGGCCTGATGGCCCAGCACTGCCCAGTTCATCCCCCACGGCCGCGCCACCACGGTCATCACCGCGGCGCCGATCAGCAGCCCGAAGGCGATGACGGCGATCGGGTCGGGGGCGTCCTCGCCCTCCGTGCCGTGGTCGGCCAGGACGAAGTAGCTGACCTGGCAGCAGGCCGCGCCGAAGGCGAGCAGCAGACCGAAGGCGTCGAAGGCCAGCCCCGACCACACCTCGACCACCGAGGCCATGCCGCCGACCGCCAGCACCACCCCGATCGCCGCCGCCCGGCTCACCGGCCGGCGCTGCACGAAGCGCACCCAGCCCAGCAGCAGGGCCGGGCCGAGGAACTCGACGAGGATCGCGACGCCCACCGGGATCCGGGATATCGCCGCGAAGTAGAACGTCTGCACACCCGCGATGGCGAGCAGGCCGAAGCCCGCCAGGAGTCCGGGGCGCTGCCGCAGCAGGGCGCGATGGCGCAGCGCGACCGGCAGCATGATGAGCGCCGCTCCCGCCACGCGGAGCCACACCACATCGAGCGGGTCGAGCCCCGCCTCGATGAGCGGTTTCGCCGCTACTCCTGAACCACCGAACGCGAACGCCGACGCCAAGGCGAGCCCCAGCCCCGCGTTCCTCCCCTGAGACGCATGCATCGGGCCATGATGTCAGCTCGCGACAGGTCCTTCGTCCAGGTAGCGGCTGACGTCCAGACCGGCGGTCCGCAGTACCTCGACGGCGCGGCTGTGCGGGTCGGCGGCCAGCGCGTTGAGCAGATCGATCCCGTCGGCCTGGCCGCGGCCTCCACGCTGGGCCGAGCGCACGGCCGTGCGCATCGCGGCGGCGGCCGCCGGACTCCAGCCCGGGGTGCTCCGCGCGGTGACCACCGGCAGCGCCCCGGAGTCCTCCACCGAGCCCTGCCACTCCAGGCCGTAGCCGATGCTGCGCTGCGCCAGGTACCCGAGGACGCGCACCACCTGCCCGCTGCCCGCGTCGCACACGTCACGGGCCCGGGGGTCGGTCTCCAGCAGCGAGTGCAGCAGATGCGCGGTGTCGATCTGCCGGTCCCCGTCGCGCCCGGCCCGCCGCCGGGCACTGGCCGCCACCGTGCGCAGCTCCACACCGAACCGCGCGTCGTTGTCGGGGTGGGTCAGGTCCAGGGGCCGGGCTTCGCTGTGCACATACCCCACCCCATCAGGGCGGGGAGGCGGGAACATCCCCGCCAGGGGCCATGTGCGCATCCCCCCGAAGGCGGGGTCGTCCGGCCGGCCTCATCCCGGAGGATGACTCACGGCCGGACCCCTCATGACCGGACCACTCCTGACCCAACCGCTCATGACCCAACCGCTCATGACCTAACCGCTCATGACCGGACCGCTCATGACCGGACGCTCATGACCGGACGCTCACGGCCACAGCAGTCCCCGCTTCCAGTCGTCGCCCTGCCGGGCGTAGTGCAGCCGCACATGGAAGCTGTCCGGGTCCCCCTGGAAGAACTCCATCTCGTCGGCCCGCAGCCGGTAGACGGTGTGCCCCGCCGGAACGGCCTGCGGGTCGGCCGCGACCAGGTCCGCGGCCCGCCGCCGCTCCTCGTCGTACGCGCCGGGCCCGGCCAGCGGGGCGCTCATCCGTCCGGTGAACCCGGCGATCCGGGAGGCCTCGCGGCGGCCCAGGAAGTCGCCGCGCGCGATCCCGGCGTCCAGGGCCTCGACGGGGCCCGCCGCCCGGATCTGCCGGCCCTGGCGCGGCCAGTACCAGCTCAGCGCCGCGTGCGGGTTGGCCGCCAGGTCGTGGCCCTTGTGGCTGGTCGCGTCGGACGCGAACACGAATGTGCACGCGTCGGCGCCCAGGCCGCGCAGCATGAGGACCCGCGCCGAGGGACGCCCGTCGCGGTCCGCGGTGCTGAGTGTCATGACATGCGGTTCCGGCACACCCTCGTCCAGCGCCTCGTCCAGCCAGCGGGCGAACTGGCGCCCGGGAGAGGGGTCCGCGCCGTCCGGGTCGAACCGCGGCAGGGGTCCGGCCAGCACCGGAACGGCGCGCAGCCGGGCCGGCAGTTCCTCGTCCATATGTCCTCCTGTTGAGCGCGCAACCACCATGGCCCCGATCCTCGTCCCTCACAGGCACGAGTAACCGCCTGCCCCGCCCTGGGGAAGGAGAGCGATGGCCAAACCGCTGCTTTTCCTCGACATCGACGGAGTCCTCAATCCGGTACTGCCATCGGCGGCATTCACCGCGTACGACATCCTGGACCACACCGTGCTGCTCTCCGCCGCACACGGCGCGTGGCTGCGCGAGTTGTCCGCGGTCTACGAGCTCACCTGGGCCAGCACCTGGGAGCACGAGGCCAACCGGCACATAGCCCCGCGGCTGGGCCTGCCGGTGCTGCCGGTGGTGGAGTTCGGCCGCTACCGCCCGCGTCCCGGCGATCCGCGGCTGCCGCGCGCGGACCTGTTCACCGGCCGGAAGTGGGCGCCGATCCTGCGCCACGCCGGCGGCCGTCCGTTCGCCTGGATCGATGACGTCATCCCCCGCCGGCTCGCCCGGCAGGCGCGTTTCCGACCCGACCGGGTGCTGCTGCGGATCAATCCCGGGCACGGTCTGAACCGGGGTCATGTGGACCGGTTACTGAGCCGCGGGCCGCTGCCGACCCGCAGCGTACGGCTGGCCCGCCGGGAATCTCTGACGGTTCATCAGTTCTGACACTTCATCAGTATTGAATGTTCGGGCCGCTGCGACTACGTTCCGCGACACCGTCGCTGCGCGCGAGCCGCAGCGCCTTCGCACAAGGAGTGATCGCATGGCCGAAGTCTCCGCACAGGCGCGCATCGCGGCCCCGGCCGAGAAGGTCTGGAGGCAGCTGACCGACTTCGCGTCGTACGGCCAGTGGAGCGCCACCCACACGAGTTTCCCGAAGGGAGGCCCGGCGCCGCTGGCGGCCGGTGCCACCTATCAGGAGAACATGAAGATGATGGGCTTCCCGGCCGAGGTCACCTGGACCGTGGAGGCCCTGGAGGCCGAGCGGGTGCTGGGCATCGCGGGCAAGGGCCCGATGGGTGTCAACCTCAGCATGCGCTACACCCTGACGCCCGACGGCGACGCCACCGAACTGCGGATCGACAGCAGCTTCGCCGGCGCGGCCGTCGCCATGATGGCGGGCAAGCTCAAGGACTCGGCGACCGCCGCCCTCAACGAGTCGCTGCGCAAGCTGGCCGGGCTCGTCGAGTAGCGACGGCAGGGCCGGGCGCACGAGCGGCTCCGGTGCGGACGGACGGGTGCGGGGCGGCGGCAGGGACCGACCGCCGCCCCGCACCCGCCGGCTCAGCGCACCGTCACCGCCGCGCTCTTGTCGCCCGCCGAGAAGGTGTACGCGCCGCGCTCGACCTTCTGCGCGCCCGCGCCGTCCAGGTCGCCCGGCGTGACCGCGAGGGTTCCCGGCGACACCTGCAGCCGGACCGTACGGGTCTCCCCCGCCGCCAGGTGCACCTTGGTGAAGGCCACCAGCCGGGTCGCCGGCGTCAGAACGTCGCTGGTCGGCCGTGACACGTACACCGGCACCACCAGATCGCCCGCCTTGCCGCCGGTGTTGGAGACGGTCACCTTGACACCGACCGGGTCACCGGCCCGTACCACCGCCTTGTCGGCCGTGATCGCGCCGAAGGCGTAGGAGGTGTACGAGAGACCGGCGCCGAACGGGTAGGCCGCGTCGTACGAGGACTCCGGCCCGCCGTTGGTGCCCGGCAGCTGCTGGTAGTACAGCGGCTCGTTGCCGATGTGCTTCGGCCAGGAGACCGGCAGCCGGCCGCTCGGGTTGACCGCCCCGAACAGCACGTCGGCGATTCCGTGCCCGCCCTCGCTGCCCGGCAGCCAGGACATCAGCAGCCCCTGGGTGCCGTCCGCGTCGCCGAGCGCGAGCGGCCGGCCCGCGATGACGACGGTGACGACGGGCTTGCCCGCCGCCTTCAGCGCCTTGACCAACGCCTGCTGGTCCGCCGACAGTTCGGGCCGCGGGCTGTCCGCGGCGCCTTCCGCCGCGGCCTTCTCGCCGACGACCACGACGGTCAGATCGGCGTCCTTGGCCTGCGCCACCGCGTCGTCGGCGCTGGTGGCCCGCACCACCTCGGTGCCCGCGGGCGCCGCCTCCTTGATCCCCGCCAGCACGGTCGTGCCCGGCAGCGTCACACCTTCGGGGACGCCCTGCCAGCCGATGGTCCAGCCACCCGCCTGGTCGTTGATGTCATCGGCGTAGGAACCCGCCACGACGATCTTCTTGGCCGCCGGGGAGATCGGCAGCACCCCGCCGTCGTTGCGCAGCAGCACCTGCGACTCGGCGGCCGCCTTGCGCGCGAGGGCCTTGTCCGCCCCCAGCACCGCGGCGTCGGCCTTGGCCGCGTCCACGTAGGGGTGCTCGAACAGGCCGAGCTCGAACTTCATCCGCAGGATCCGGCCGGCCGACTCGTCGATGCGCTTGACCGAGACCAGCCCGCGGTCGACAGCGGTCTTCAGGCCGGTGCTCCACTCCTTGGCGAAGTACGGCTCCATGGCCATGTCCAGGCCCGCGTTGACCGCGAGGGCGATCGCCTCGGGGTAGTCGGCGGCGAGCTTGTACTTCGTCTGCAGCGCCCGGACGTCCTCCCAGTCGCTGACCGTGACGCCCTTGAAGCCCCACTGGTCGCGCAGCACCTTGGTGAGCAGGTACTTCGAGGAGGTCGCGGGGACGCCGTTGATGGCACCGGAGTTGACCATCACGGTCTTCGCACCGGCCTGCACGGCCTGCTTGTACGAGGGCAGCAGGGTGTCCTGCAGATAGCGCATGGAGACGTCCGCGGGCACCCGGTCGTGGCCGTTGGCCGGCTCGGAGTAACCGCCGAAGTGCTTCACGGTGGCGACGACGTGCTTGGCGCCGTTCGCCGTGTCGATGCCGGTGACGCTCGCGGCGGCCAGCGTCCCGGCCAGCAGCGGGTCCTCGCCGAACGTCTCGTAGTAGCGGCCCCAGCGCTGGTCGCGGGCGAGGTCCGCGACGGGCGCGAAGTTCCAGTCGATGCCGGTCGCGGCGACCGAGCGCGCCGTGGAGGCTCCCGCCGCCCGGACGGTGGCCGGGTCCCAGGTGGCGCCCAGGCCGATCTGGTGCGGGAAGACGGTGGCGCCGAGCACGTTGTTGTGACCGTGCACGGCGTCGACCCCGTAGAGCACCGGGATGTGCAGCCGCGAGTTGTCGACGGCGTACTTCTGCACCGTGTTGACCATCTTCGCCCACTCGGCGGGCGTGTTCACGGCGGGGCCCATGCCGCCGCCGGAGAGGATCGAGCCGGCCGCGTAGTCGCCCAGCACCGACTTCATGCAGGTCTCGTTGAGGGCACCGCCGCTCCATTCGCAGTCGCCCTGGACCCGCGCGACCGCGATCTGGTCCATCTGCCCGATCTTCTCCTCCAGCGTCATCCGCTTCAGGAGGTCCTTGACGCGCAGATCGATCGGCGCCCTGGCGTCGGTGTACTGGGCCGAGCTGCCGGCGGTGGCCGGTACCGCGCCGACCGCGGCGACACAGGCCGCGGCGGTGGCCAGGGTGACAAGTGCTCTGAAGCGGGTCCTGGGTGACTTCATTGGCATCGCGCGTGGCATCGCAGCATCCCGTTTCTGTCGGGCCCCGGTGGCGGAGCCGCGTTACGTAAACGTTTCCGGTGCGCCGGAAGTCTGTCTTCGCCATGACACATCGTCAAGACTGTGTGCAGCACACACCCTCGCCACTCCAGGAACAGGTGCAATCGCCGTGAACATCCGCGAACTGGCTCTCCGCAGCGGTGTTTCGACCGCTACGGTCTCCCGCGCGCTCAACGACCGGGCCGAGGTGAGCGAGGCGACCCGCGACCGTATCCGGCGGCTGGCCAGCGAACTCGGGTACGCCCCGAACGAACCCGCCCGCACGCTGGTGCGGCGCCGGTCCGACACCATCGGCCTGGTCTGGGACACCGGCTACGAGACCCTCGGTTTTCAGCATCCCTTCCTGCAGGGCCTGTTGAGCGCGGTGCGCAACGCGCTGTCCGAGGCCGACTACCACCTGATGCTGCTGACCACGTCGGGTCCCGGCGACGCCGACACCACCTATCTGCAGGCGGTGCGGCGGCACAACCTCGAAGGCGTCGTCGTGCTGGGCACCCCCGCCGACAACCGCGCCCTGCGGGCCCTCGCCGCCTCCGACGTCCCGTGTTCCGGGATCGACGTCGCGCTCAGCGGCCCCCGTACCGTCCGGGTCACCTCCGACAACGCGGCCGGCGCGGCGGCCGCCGTGGAGCACCTGTACACCCAGGGGCACCGCCGGATAGCCACCGTCACCGGCCCGTTGTACCTGCCGCCGGCCGCCGAACGGCTGGCCGGATTCCGGGAGGCGTGCGCCCGGCTCGGACTGGACGTGCCCCCGGAGTACGTGGTCACGGGGGACTTCTTCCTCAACAGCGGCCAGGACGCGGTGCGCACCCTGCTCGCCACGGAGCAGCCGCCCACCGCGGTCTTCGCGGCCGGCGACCAGATGGCGATCGGCGCGCTGCACGCGGCCGCGGACGCGGGGCTGTCGGTACCCGGCGATCTCGCGATCGTCGGCTTCGACGACATCGACGCGGCGTCGCTGGTCCGCCCGGCCCTGACGACCGTCGCCCAGGACCAGCGCGCGCTGGGGTCGGCGGCCGTCAAGGCGCTGCGCGGACTGCTCGACGCCGATCCGGCGGAGCCGGCCGAGCCGTGGATCGTGCCGACCCGGCTCGTGGGTCGGACTTCTCCGGCCTCAGTCCTCTTCGGCGAGGATGAGGTAGAGCTTCTTACGGGCTTCGTTGACCACGGCCAGCGCCTTCTCGCGCTGGGCGGGCGTACCGGTCGACCAGACCTGCTTGAAGGCCTCGACGAGCCCCCCGCCGGCCTTCCGGATCTCGTTCATGGCATCCCAGTCGACGCCCCGGCCGGCCTCTTCCCACGGGGCCTCGGGCCCCGCTTCGGATTCGGTCCGGCCGGCGTCGGTGAGCGTGAACAGCTTCTTGCCACCCTCGCTCGCGCTGGTGATCAGGCCCTCGTCCTCCAGCAGCTGCAGCGTCGGGTACACCGAGCCGGGGCTCGGCTTCCACGCGCCGCCACTGCGTTCGGCGATCTCCTGAATCATTTCGTAGCCGTGCATCGGCCGGTCCTTGAGCAGCGCAAGGATCGACGCGCGTACATCGCCGCGCCTCGCCCGGCCCCGGGGGCCGCCCCGACCGCGCCCGCCGGGGCCGCCGAAGGGGCCACCCCCGAAGGGCGGTCCGAACGGTCCGAAGGCCGCACGGCGCTGCTCTCCTCGTTCTCCCCGGCCATGGTGGCCGGGTCCGCGGTGTTCGTGTTCATGTCCTTGGGAACGCATGGTTACGCTCCTTCCATCGTTGATCGGTCGCGATGCTTCAACGATATATCGGAAGCGTTCGTTCGGCAACCCTCTTCCGGGCCACCTCCCCTCGATTGGCTCTGGCCTGCGGCGTTACCGCTGCCTACGGTCGTCCCATGCGGATTCGAATCGTCGACGCCTTCACCGACCGGCCCTTCGCCGGTAATCCGGCCGGAGTCCTGCTCCTGGACGGCGCCGCGTTCCCCGACGACGGCTGGATGCAGCGGGTCGCCTCCGAGGTCAACCTCTCCGAGACCGCCTTCGCACACCGCCTCGACGGCACGGCGGACGCCACGGACGCCGACTGGGCACTGCGCTGGTTCACGCCCGCGGCCGAGGTCGCCATGTGCGGGCACGCCACGCTCGCCACCGCGCATGTGCTGTTCTCCACGGGCGCCGCCACCTCACTGGTGCGCTTCGCCACCCACAGCGGAGTCCTGAGCGTCCGGCCCGCCGACGGCGGTGCGCTCACCATGGACTTCCCCACCGCGCCGCTCACCGCGGCCACACCACCGCCCGCCGTGGCGCTAGCGCTCGGCGCGGAGCCGCTGGCCGGGTACGACACCGGCCCGGACGTCGGCGACCTGCTGGTCGAGCTGGCGGACGAGGCGGCCGTGCGCGCCCTCACCCCGGACTTCGCCGCGCTGGCGGCCCTCGGCCCGCGCGGAGTCATCGCCACCGCCGCGGCCGAAGACCCCTCCCGCGGCTACGACTTCGTCTCGCGCGGATTCTTCCCCGCCGTCGGCATCGACGAGGACCCGGTCACCGGCAGCGCCCACACCGCCCTGGCGCCGTTCTGGTCCGCCCGGCTCGGCCGTACCGAACTCACCGGCCTGCAGGTCTCCGCACGCAGCGGTTTCGTCCGCACCGAACTGCGCGGCGACCGGGTACTGCTCACCGGTACCGCCGTGACCGTCATCGACGGCGAGCTGCACGCGGCGCCGTAGCCGTCCCGGCCGCGTCGGGGACGGCGGCGCCACGGCGCGTGCGCGCTCAACCCGTCGGCAGCCAGCCGACCTTGCCCGCCAGCAGCGCGTAGCCGACGAAGGCGACCGTGTCGATCAGGGCGTGCGCGGCGACGAGCGGGCCGACGCGTCCCCATCGGCGGTAGAGCAGGACGAACACCACGCCCATCACCATGTTCCCGATCATGCCGCCGACGCCCTGGTACAGGTGGTAGGAACCGCGCAGCACCGCGCTCGCCGCCAGGGCGGCGGCCGGGGACCAGCCCAACTGCCCGAGCCTGCGCAGCAGATAGCCGACGACGATGACTTCCTCCAGCACCGCGTTCTGCACGGCGGACGCGATCAGGACCGGGATCTTCCACCACACGTCCGGCAGCGACTCCGGCACCACCGTGAGGTTGAACCCGGCCGCGCGGACGCCGAGGTAGAACAGCAGCCCGGTGCCGCCGATCGCGGCCGCGACCAGGGTGCCGCGCCCCAGGTCGCGGCGGGGTTCCTTCAGGTCGAAGCCGATGGAACCTATCCCGACCCGTTCCCGGGCCAGCAGATGCGCGACCAGGGCGACCGGGACCAGGGCGGTGGCGATCCCGAACAGCTGCCAGGCGAGGTCGAGCCAGGGCCGGCCCGGCGCCTGGGAGCCCACCAGGGTGGCCGCCTGGTCCTTGAGCGAACCGGGCTTGGTCAGCGACCCGACGAAGCTGATGAGCGCGCCCACACCGCTGGCGCCGAGCGACAGGGCCAGTACGAGCAGGGTCTCGCTCCGCAGGGTCCGCCGCGCGAGTCCGGCCTCCGCCCCGTATGACTCTGTGTGCACCCGAGCCTCCATTTACGTCATCCCGCCTCGGTACCGTTCCCGCTTGGCTAGGGTCTCGAAAAAAGATACGAAGATCGCGCGCGACAGGCCGGAGCACCCCTCAGGAGAGACCCAACAGCCATGGGACGTCACCGCATTCCAGTTGAGCCCCGGGAGGCCGGCGGAGCGCCGCGCCCACGGGTACGCCGCCGCACCATAGCGGTCACCACCAGCTTCGTTCTGGCGATGGGGGCCGGTACCTTCGTCGTGCTCCGCGGCGGCCTGCTGCCGCTGAGCGGGCACTGCGCGGAGGGCGTGGTCAAGATCGCTGTCGCCGCCTCGCCCGACATCGCGCCCGCTCTCACCACCATCGCAAAACAGGCCAGGGCCACCGGCGTGAAGACCGACGGGCGCTGCCTCGACGTCACCGTGACCTCGCGTGCCTCGGCCGATGTGGCGGACGCCCTCGGCAAGGCCCCGACGCACCCCGGCTTCCAGGTCTGGATCCCGGACTCCAGCGTCTGGCTCGACCAGGTGACCATCGGCGGCCGCGGCACCCCGTTGTCCTCGATGACCAGCATCGCCCGCTCCCCCGTCGTCGTCGGCACGCTGCAGGCGCAGGCCAAGGGCCTGGGCTGGCCCGCCAAGGCGTACACCTGGGCCGATTTGACCACGGCCGCCGGTGAGAAGAGCAACTTCCGCCTCGGCACCGCGGATCCCGCGCGCAGCGCGACCGGTCTGCTCGGGTTCACGATGATCACGTCGTCGATCGGCCGCAGGGGCGGTGACGTGGACACCGAGTCGGCCGCCGCGGCGAAGATGCTGGCGCAGTACACCGCCCCGGGCGACGCGCAGATCGTGGCCACCCTGCCCAACGACAGCAGCACGTCGGAACTGCAGAACCCGCAGCGCAACCAGGCGCTGGTGATCTCGGAACAGGCGGCGTTCGTCCGCAACACCGCGGGCGACGGCCGTCCCGGCCTGAAGCTGTTCTATCCCAAGGACGGCTCCGTCGATCTGGACTACCCGTACGCGGCGCTGGACGACGACACGCTCTCCACCGACCAGTCCCGGGCCGTGTCTCGCTTCATGTCACTCCTCGGCAGCGACGAGAGCGTGCGCCTGCTGTCCGCCCGCGGTTTCCGGCCGGCGACCGGCGCCCCCGACCCGGCGCTGGTGGTCGGCGCCGGCGGCCAGGAGCCGCAGCCGGTCGGCGCGGAGCCGGTACCCGCACCGTCGGGACAGGCCCTGCAGCAGCTGCGCGTCATGTGGCAGATCACCGTGCAGAGCGCCCGGATCACCACGGTCGTCGACGTCTCCGGCTCGATGGCGGCGCCGGTGCCCGGCACCGAGGGCAAGACCCGGCTGGACGTCACCAAGGCGTCGCTGCTGCAGGCGCTGACGCAGTTCACGCCCGAGGACGAGGTGGGCCTGTGGCGGTTCTCCACCCGGCTCGACGGCTCCCGCGACTACCAGAAGATCGTCGAGACGGCCCGGCTGGGCGTACGCACCGCCCAGGGCACCACCCAGCGGGACCGGCTGACCGGCGCGTTCGGCGCCCTGCAGCCCGTCGAAGGCGGCGCGACCGGCCTCTACGACACGACGCTGGCGGTGTACCAGGACGCCAGGAAGTCGTTCGCCGCGGGCAAGTTCAACACGGTCGTCGTCCTCACCGACGGTGCGAACGAGGACCCGGGGAGCATCTCCCTCGACGCCCTGACCGCCAAACTGAAGGAGCTGGGCGACCCCGCCCACCCCGTTCCGCTCATCGTCATCGCGGTCGGCCCCGACGCCGACAAGTCCGCGTGCGACCGCATGGCCAGGGCCACCGGCGGCGCGGCGTACCGGGTGACGGACCCCGCGCAGATCCAGGCGGTGCTGTTCAAGGCGGTGGTGGCGGCCGCGGCGAGCGCGGCCGCAGCCACCGGCTGACGCCCTCCGGAGGCCGCCACCACGGGCCGGCGATGCCCTCCGGAGCCGGTGGGCCGGCCGGGACCCCGGTCAGCTCACCGGCCAGGTGTGCACCGGCTCGCCGGAGTGCATGAGCTCGCAGTAGCGCAGCGTCATCGACACCAGCGCGGCCCGCCGGTCGAGGCCGCGCTCCAGCGCCCGGTGGAACACCGCCGACTGCCATTCGGCGCCGTTGGTGCGCAGCCGGCAGCGGGCCTCGATGATGCCCAGGTAGCGGTCGCGGTCGACGGGCTCGATACCCCAGGCGTCGAGCCCGGCCGACGCCAGCGGCAGCAGCTCCTCCAGCACCAGCTCCGTGGCCGGCAGCTCCACGAGCCCGCCGCCCCGCCCCGGCCGCGGCCAGTGCATGACGGCGCCGATGCCGTGCCGGCAGGCGGCGTCGAAGTTCGCCGCCGCGGCGCCGAACGGCAGCCGGTGCCAGACCTGGCGGGGCGCCTCGGCCAGCGCCCGCACCAGCCCGTAGTAGAAGGCCGTGTTGGCGATGACATCGGCGACGGTGGGTCCCGCGGGCAGCACCCGGTTCTCCACCCGCAGATGCGGGACGCCGTCCACCACGGCGTACACCGGGCGGTTCCAGCGGTAGACGGTGCCGTTCTGCAGGGTGAGTTCCTTGAGGTGCGGCACGGTCCCCGCGTCGAGGGTCGCCAGCGGGTCCTCGTCGTCGCAGATCGGCAGCAGCGGCGGGAAGTAGCGCAGGTTCTCCTCGAACAGGTCGTACGCCGAGTCGATCCAGCGCTCCCCGAACCAGGTGAGCGGGCGTACGCCCTGGGCCCGCAGTTCCTGCGGCCGGGTGTCGGTCGCCTGCTGGAACAGCGGCGGCCGGGTCTCCCGCCACAGCTCCCTGCCGAACAGGAACGGCGAGTTCGCTCCCACCGCGACCTGCGGCCCGCTCAGCACCTGCGCCGCGTTCCAGACCGCCGCGAACCGGGCGGGCGTCACCTGCAGATGCATCTGCATGGAGGTGCAGGCCGCTTCCGGGGCGATCGATCCCGAGGTGTAGAGCAGATGCTCCACCCCCGCGATGTCCAGGGTGATGTCCTCGCCGCGGGCGGCCAGTATCCGGTCGTTGAGCAGCGTGTACCGGTCCGCCCTGGACAGGTTCGCACCCACCAGATCCTGTGCGCTCAAGGTCGGCAGAATACCCACCATGACGATGTGCGCGCCGACTTCGCGGGCCTTGCGGTCCGCGTATCCCAGCCCGATGCGCAGCTCTTCCGCGAGCCGGTCGAGCACCCGTCCGGAAAGATGATGAGGGGCGATGTTCACTTCAATATTGAACTGCGCCAGTTCCGTCTGGAAATCGGTGCTGGCGATCCGCTCCAGCACCTCTTCATTCATCATCAGCGGCAGACCTGCCGAATCAGCGAGATTCAACTCCAGCTCGAGTCCCATGAGATTCCTGGGCCGGTCGAACCTCTTCTCGTCCAGCAGTCGCTCCAGTCCCATGAGACACTGGCGAAGCTTCATCCGGTACCGCTGCCGGTCGGACAGGTCGAACCCGGTGGCTACGACCTTCTCCCCCATCGGAGCGTCCCTCCTCGAGTGGGCCGTGTGACGATGATGCCCAACCCATAAGATCGATAACGGTCCGGCGGCGCCGAGCGCAAGCTAAGCTGCCGGATTAGACACTCCGGCACATTCCCCCGGCATGGTCGCGCTAACCTGGCATGAGGGGTACCCCTCGTGACAAAGACCGACGAGATCCAGCCGTCCGCAGCGGCAGGGAATGTGCAGTTCGCGGGAGCGTACTCCGGCGCAAATGCGGAGGAAATATCTGGCGAGGAAGGCCTATTACCTTCTTGCCGGCAATGCCCGCGACAGCTAGCCGAAACACTGCGTGAACACAGGTCGTATAAACTTCGCGCACAAGGCAGAGACTCCGCGATCCGTCGGACGTAGCCTGCGCAGGAACCCCCTCACCGCCGCACCGCTGACAGTGCCGTCCGCACCCGCCCAGCACCACCGTGTCTCCGACTGAGAGGCAACCCACCATGCCGCTGCATGTCCCCGCTGTACCCGCACCCGCCCTTCGGAGTGTCCTCGCCGCCCTGAGTTCGCCCACCGCCGTTCTGGAGGCGCGTACGCCGGCGCTCCGCTCGGCCGAGGGCCCGCTCATCCCCGAGCACCCGCTGCCGGTGCATGTCTTCGAGCCGGCCGCCTCGGGCCACGGGCTGCCGCACGCCCGGCTCACCGGCTGGCGCTTCCACATCCGCGCAGGCGACCGTGTCGCGGCAGCGGGCGAGACCGTCCGCACCCCGGACGGATGGGCGTTCTCGCACTTCTCGGAGGGCCCGTACCTGGCCTCCACCGAACGCGCCCTGCGGCAGGCGGAAGCCCTCTCGACCGCCTACCAGCCGCATCTGCTGTCCGTGCCCGGGCTGTACATGCTGGCGCTCTGGCTGCACAGCGACATCTCGGCCGAAGCCGGCTCCGCCCAGCCCGCCCCGGCCGATCTGCTGGTGCCGCTCGCACCGGCGCCGCCGGGGATCGCCGCCCACCGGCTGCACCGGCTGTCCGATCTGGTGCCCGTCCTCACGCTGCGACTGGCACCCGCATCTCTTCTGGGGTCTGCTGTCTGACGCGCTGCCGGACGGCGGGCGGACGCCCCCGTGACCCTTGGGTCACGGGGGCGTTGTCATGTGCGTACCGTGACGACGTAGCCCGGATCGGTCATCTGTACCACCCGGAAAGGCACACGCTGTGAGGGCAACCGCCCGGTCGGGTGACGCGCCCTCACCTAGCAGGAACAGCTCGCGCGAAATCCCTGCGGATTCCGCTCCGTGGGGCAACACTGGGACCGACCGAACGAACGGGGGCGGTTATGAACCAGGTATCAGGCCAATCCGACCGCACGACTCCTCTACAGCAGCGAAAGACACCTTCCATGTGCCAGCACCAGCCGCAGTGCCCCACCGCCGAGTGCTCCGACCGGGAGGCCGCCCTCATCGTGGCCCACCACCCGGAGCAGGGCTGGAGTCTGCTGTGCAACGGCGTCCTCCTCTTCGAGGACACCGGCGAGCTGCTGCCCGACGGGCAGATCATCGCCCCGCACCGGCCGCTGGGCAGCGAACAGATCGCCACGGCCGCCTGAAACCGCCGGACCCCGCCGACAGCAGCGGGGCCCGGACAGTATCCGCGGACGTCAGTAGCAGTAGGACGACCCCGACGCGGGTACTACGCGTCGTACTCGTCGAGCGGCGGGCACGAGCACACCAGGTTCCGGTCACCGAAGGCGCCGTCGATGCGCCGGACCGGCGGCCAGTACTTGTCCGCGGCCGACACGCCGGCCGGGAACACCGCCTCGTCGCGGGAGTACGGCCGGTTCCATTCCCCGCCCAGCGACGCCGCGGTGTGCGGGGCGTTGCGCAGCGGGTTGTCCTCCACCGGCCACTGACCGGAGCCGACCTTGTCGACCTCCCGGCGGATGGCGATCATCGCCTCGCAGAACCGGTCCAGCTCCGCCAGGTCCTCGCTCTCGGTCGGCTCGATCATCAGCGTGCCGGCCACCGGGAACGACATCGTGGGCGCGTGGAAGCCGTAGTCGATCAGGCGCTTGGCGATGTCGTCCACCGAGACGCCCGTCTCCTTGGTCAGCGGCCGCAGATCGATGATGCACTCGTGCGCGACCAGACCGTTCGGGCCCGTGTAGAGCACCGGGTAGTGCGGCTCCAGCCGCTTGGCCACGTAGTTCGCACCGAGCACCGCGACCTGGGTGGCGCGCCGCAGCCCCTCGCCGCCCATGAGGCGTACGTACGCCCAGGAGATCGGCAGGATGCCGGCCGAGCCCCACGGCGCCGCCGAGATCGGGCCGACGCCGGTGGCGGGCCCCGCGGTCGGCTGCAGCGGGTGGTTGGGCAGGTACGGAGCGAGGTGCGCGCGGACCGCGACCGGGCCGACACCGGGACCGCCGCCGCCGTGCGGGATGCAGAAGGTCTTGTGCAGGTTCAGGTGCGAGACGTCCGCGCCGAACTTGCCGGGCTTGGCCAGGCCGACCAGCGCGTTGAGGTTGGCGCCGTCCACGTACACCTGGCCGCCGGCCTCGTGCACCGTCGCGCAGATGTCGGTGATGTTCTCCTCGAACACACCGTGCGTGGACGGGTAGGTGACCATGAGGACGGCCAGCTCGGAACGGTGCTGCTCGATCTTGGCGTGCAGGTCCTCGACGTCCACGTCGCCGTCGTCGCGGGTCTTGACCACGACGACCTTCATGCCGGCCATCACGGCGCTCGCCGCGTTGGTGCCGTGCGCGGAGGACGGGATGAGACACACGGTGCGCTGTGTGTCGCCGTTGGCGCGGTGGTAGGCGCGCACCGCGAGCAGCCCGGCCAGCTCGCCCTGTGATCCGGCGTTGGGCTGGATGCTGACCTTGTCGTAGCCGGTGACCTCGGCGAGCTGGTCCTCCAGCTGGTGGATCAGCGTGAGGTAGCCCTCGGCCTGCTCCACCGGCGCGAAGGGGTGCAGCCCGGCGAACTCGGGCCAGGTGACCGGTTCCATCTCGGTGGTGGCGTTGAGCTTCATCGTGCACGAGCCCAGCGGGATCATGCCGCGGTCGAGCGCGTAGTCACGGTCCGAGAGCCGGCGCAGGTAGCGCAGCATCGCGGTCTCGGAACGGTGCTGGTGGAAGACCGGGTGCGCCAGGTACGTGTCATCGCGCAGCAGCCCGGCGGGCAGCGCGTCCGGAACGGCGGCGTCGAGCGCCTCGACGTCACCGGTCACCCCGAAGGCACCCCACACCGCGGTCAGCTGCTCACGGCCGGTGGTCTCGTCGCAGGAGATGCCGAGCAGGTCGGCGTCCCGCTCCCACAGGTTCACGCCCGCGGCGCGGGCGGCGGCGGCGACCTCGGCGGCGCGGCCGGGCACCCGGACGGTCACGGTGTCGAAGTACCCGTCGTGCACGACCTCGACGCCGCCGGCTCGCAGGCCCTCGGCCAGGATGGCGGCGTAGCGGTGGGTGCGCAGGGCGATCTGGGCCAGCCCGTCCGGGCCGTGGTAGACCGCGTACATGCCCGCCATGACGGCGAGCAGCACCTGGGCGGTGCAGATGTTGCTGGTGGCCTTCTCGCGGCGGATGTGCTGCTCACGGGTCTGCAGGGCCAGCCGGTACGCCTTGTTGCCGTCCGCGTCGACGGAGACACCGACGAGGCGGCCGGGCAGGCTGCGGGCGAACTTCTCACGGACGGCCATGTAGCCGGCGTGCGGGCCGCCGAAGGCCATCGGGACGCCGAAGCGCTGGGTGGTGCCCACCGCGATGTCCGCGCCGAGCTCACCGGGCGGGGTGAGCAGCGTCAGGGCGAGCAGGTCGGCGGAGACCGTGACGATCGCGCCCAGCTCGTGCGCCCGCTCGATGACCGGCTTGAGGTCGCGTACCGCGCCGGAGGCGCCGGGGTACTGCAGGAGCACACCGAAGACGCCGCGCTCGGCCACCTCGTCCGGGATGCCGTCGGTCAGGTCGGCGACCACGACCTCGACGCCGGTCGGCTCGGCGCGGGTCTGGATCACCGCGATCGTCTGCGGGAAGCAGTCCGCGTCGACCAGGAACACGCCCTGCTTCACCTTGCCGACCCGGCGGGCCAGCGACATGGCCTCGGCGGCGGCGGTGCCCTCGTCCAGGAGCGAGGCCCCGGAGGTCGGCAGCCCGGTGAGGTCGGCGACGACCGTCTGGAAGTTCAGCAGCGCCTCGAGCCGGCCCTGCGAGATCTCCGGCTGGTACGGCGTGTACGCCGTGTACCAGGCGGGGTTCTCCATCACATTGCGCAGGATGACGGGCGGGGTGAACGTCCCGTAGTAGCCCAGGCCGATCATCGGCGCCAGCACCTGGTTGCGGTCCGCGAGGTCACGCAGCTCGGCGAGTATCGCGGCCTCGGTGCGGCCGGCGGGCAGCCGCAGCGCCTCGACGCTCTTGATGGTGTCCGGCACGGCGGCGGCCGTGAGCTCGTCCAAGGAGCCGTAACCGACGTGAGCCAGCATCTTGGCCTGGGCACCGCCGTCGGGGCCGATGTGGCGCTGTTCGAACGGGATGCCGCTCTCGAGCTCGGAGAGTGGGATGCGGTGGGCAGTCATCTACGGAGGCCTCCTGGTCTGACACGACCTGCGAGGGGTGCCGCGGCGCGGGCACCCGAACGGCCTCCCCCTCTGTCATCACAACCTGAGAGCTTCACCGTGCTGCCTAAAGCACGACTTTCACCGTCGGTGAGGCCGGGTCCCGCGCATGAGTCATGCCCGGTGCCCGCCCTGCTTTCCAGAGTGACCTCATCCATGCGGTACCGGTTGCCTGAGAGATTCCGGGGAGGATTTGCTCCTTCGGCGCCCCCGACACGATCTCGGAGGACTCTCCCGCATGGGGTCTGCAGCCGCCATTCAGCCTACCAGCGGGGATGGGGGCGGATTCCTCGTGGATCCCTCGAGTCGACACCGTCCCCAATGTGGCCTTTGGTTGGTCTAGCAGAGCAGCACCGATCTGTTGGAGGGACCGTGCAGACCGATATTGATCCCCGCAGCCTGATCGGCCGCCGGGCCCTGGACAGCGACGGGGCGAAGATCGGCACGGTCGACGAGGTGTATCTCGACGACGCGACCGGACAGCCGGAGTGGGCCGCGGTACGCACCGGGCTGTTCAGCCGTGACGCGTTCGTACCGCTGGAGCCGAGCGAGGTGGTGGACGGGCAGCTGCGGGTCCCCTTCCCTAAGGCCCTCATCAAGGACGCCCCCGACTTCGGCGTCGGCCGCCATCTCTCCCCCGAGCAGGAGATCCAGCTCTACCACCACTACGGCATGGACGTCCCGTCCGCGGGGACCGAGGCCCCCAGCGCCGGAGACCACGACTTCGGCCGGCTGGCCGGCGAGGACTGAGCGACCGGAGACCATGTGCCCAGGTCAGGGCACCAGCGGCAGCGGTTCGGCCGCTTCCAGTTCCGGATCCTCCACGGCGAACGTCCGCACCCGGCCCGGTACGCAGTCCGTCGGCTCCTCGAAGCGCACGGTCACCCGTCCCACGCCGCTGCCCTGCACCCACCCGGCACCGAATTCCGTGTGCCGCACGTCCTGCCCCGGCATCCACCGCACGGCCCGCGCGGGCTCCGCCGGCGGCGCCGGCCGGCCCTCCGGATCCGCCGCCTCCCGCTCGGCCTGCTCCGCAGCGCGCACCGCGGCGGCCTCCGCCACGAGCTCGGCCTCCAGCTCGGCGGCCTGGGCGAACAGGTCCTCCTGTGTGAAGTCGGCGAGCCCGGTGACGCCCACACCCAGCAGCCGGACCCCGTTGGCCGTGTCGACGGCCTCCAGCAGCCGCCGCGCGGTCTCCCGCACCACTCCGGGGTCGTCCGTGGGCGCCCGCAGCGTCTCGGACCGGGTCAGGGTGCTGAAGTCGTAGCTCCGTACCTTGATCACCACCGTCCGGCCCGACCGCCCGGCCTCCCGCAGCCGCCGCACACAGCGGTCCGCGAGCCGGTCGAGCTCCGAGCGCACCCGGAACCGGTCGGTGAGGTCCACGTCGAAGGTGTCCTCCACCGAGACGGACTTCGCGTCCCGGTCCGCGACCACGGGCCGGCTGTCCAGGCCCAGGGCCATCGCGTAGAGCGAGGCGCCGTGCGCCTTGCCGAGCAACTGCACCAGCTCGGACTCCCCGGCCAGCGCCACCTCGCCGACCGTGCCGATCCCGGCGCGGCGCAGATGCTCACCGGTCGCGGGCCCGACGCCCGGCAGGACCCGGACCGGCATCGGGTCCAGCAGCGCCCGCTCGGTGCCGGGCTCGACCACCACCAGGCCGTTCGGCTTGCCCTGCTCGGAGGCGATCTTGGCCAGCAGTTTGGAGCCCGCGAGCCCCACCGAGGCCGTCAGCCCCGTGGCGGCCCTGATCCGCGCCCGTACCCGCTCCGCCACCTCACGAGGGGCCTCGGTCGTCCCGCCCGCCTCCAGGTCCACGAAGGCCTCGTCCAGGCTGAGTGGCTCCACCAGCGGCGACAGCTCCCCGAGGATCCCCATCACGGTCTCGCTGACCCGCCGGTACAGGTCGAAGCGGGGAATGAGGTAGGCGGCATTGGGGGCCAGCCGCCGTGCGTGCGCCATGGCCATCGCCGAATGGACGCCGTGGACACGTGCCTCGTAGGACGCGGTCGCGACGACGCCGCGCGGTCCGAGACCGCCGACCACGACCGGCTTGCCCCGCAGGCTCGGCTTGGAGGCCTGTTCCACCGCGGCGTAGAACGCGTCCATGTCCAGGTGCAGGATCGTCGGAGCGGTTCTCACGTCACCGATGCTCCCGCACGGCACTGACATTCACCGTACGGCCGTACGGCGAACGGTTCACCCCACGCGGTTGCGGCGCCGTGCCAGCTCGTCGGAGGGGTTGTGGCCGGCCAGCGTCTCACCGGTGTCCACCCGCTCGCCGTGCAGCTGCGAGAGGGAGCTCTCGACGTCCCGCCACACCACTCCGACGGCGATCCCGAAGACGCCCTGGCCGCCCTGGAGCAGGTCGACGACCTCATCGGGCGAGGTGCACTCGTACACGGTGGCGCCGTCGCTCATCAGGGTCATCCGGGTGAGCTCGGCGGGTGCGGTGGTGCGCAGGTGGCGTACGGCGGTGCGGATGTTCTGGAGGGAGACCCCGGTGTCCAGCAGCCGCTTGACGATCTTGAGGACGACCACGTCCCGGAACCCGTAGAGGCGCTGCGCGCCTGTTCCGTAGGCCGCCCGGACGCTCGGCTCGACCAGGCCCGTACGCGCCCAGTAGTCCAGCTGGCGGTAGGTGATGCCGGTCGCCGCGCACGCCGTCGGCCCCCGGTAGCCCACCGTCTCGGTCTCGGGCTCCGCCGCGCCGGCCACCGCACCGCCGGCCGGTGCGGGCTGCCGGGCCAAGGCCCCACGGGTGGGATACGGGCCGCCCGTGGCCATACCGTCGCCGGTGCTTCTCACGCCGCCCTCCGTCCCTTCGCGTCCCGGTCGGCACGTGCACGTGCCAACGGGACTTTCCATCTCGACGGTAGGCAGTCACTCGGGGTGCGTCAACGATCGCCACACTCGGCACGCCGAGTGATATCAACCCCAAGAGTGGTTTCGCGTGCCCCCGAACGGGGAACGGCTAGCCGGATGGGCCAAAAAAGCCCGCTACTGGTTGCTCGTGCCGAAGTCCTCCGGCGAGATCTGGTCCAGGAATTCGCGGAACTTCTCGACCTCGTCCTCCTGCTCGTCCGGGATGGCGATCCCCGCGTCGTCCAGCACTCCGTCGCTGCCGTAGATCGGCGTTCCGGTGCGCAGGGCCAGCGCTATGGCGTCGGACGGGCGGGCGCTGACCTCGACACCGCTGGCGAAGACCAGCTCGGCGTAGAAGACACCCTCGCGCAGATCGGTGATCCGCACTTCGGTGAGCGTCTGTCCGACCGCTTCGAGCACGTCCTTGAACAAATCATGGGTCAGCGGGCGAGCAGGCGTCATGCCCTGCTGCGCGAAGGCGATGGCCGTGGCTTCCCCAGGCCCGATCCAGATGGGTAGATACCGGTCGCCTCCCACTTCGCGCAGGAGCACGATCGGTTGATTGGAGGGCATTTCGACCCGGACACCCACGACGTCGAGCTCGTTCACACAGTAACCCTAGGACGTGCCCGGCCGGTTTGGGTAGTCGAGCATCCCGCACGGCGGACTTGACAGGTATCGCACAGCTTCTCAGAAGAGCCGCAGGCGAAGGGCGGACTGGACCATGGCGGCGTGCAGACGGACCGACAGCGCGGCCAGTTCCCGGGCGGTCGTCTCGGCGTGTGTCCGGGTCTGCGGGTTGCGGTGCCGCCGCAGCGGGGCGACCACCTGCTCCACCAGGCCGACCTCCCGGTCGGCCGCGGCCTTCACCGCGCGCAGATGGCGCGGTTCGAGCCCGAAGCGGCCCAGGTCGACGATCAGCTTCCCGATGTTCACCGCTTCGGCGTCGTAACCGCCGTCACGGCCGGCTTCCACCAGGCCGTAGGACTCCCACTGGTCGAGGTCGGCCGGCTCCGCGCCGGTGGCGGCCAGCAGTGCCTCCCGACCGATCCGCAGCTCGCCGGAGCCTTCGGTGGCCGCCGTGCCGTCCGCGAGCTCCCGTGCCTCGCCCGGCCCCGGCAGCGGAATCTGCTCACCCCGGTCGAGCGCGTCCAGATGCTCCCGGATCACGCGCAGCGGCAGATAGTGGTCCCGCTGCATCCGCAGCACATGGCCCAGCCGCTCCACATCGCGCATCGCGAACTTCCGATAGCCCGAAGGAGTGCGCTGGGGCTCCACCAGGCCCTCCGCCTCCAGGAAACGGATCTTGGAGATGGTGACCTCGGGGAACTCGTCCTGCAGGTGGGTCAGCACGGCCCCGATGCTGAGCAGCCGGCCGTCCGCGGTGGCGGTGCCGTTTCCGGCACCGCCTGACGGTGTTCTAAGCATGGGCCTTCCCTGAGGGTCCCCCCGGACGGAGTCCAGGGGATTCAGATGCCGCCCTGGCTCGCGTAGAAGACCAGTCGGTACTTACCGATCTGGACTTCGTCGCCATTGGCCAGGGACACGGAGTCGATCCGCTCCCGGTTGACATACGTGCCGTTGAGGCTGCCCACGTCCGAGACCGTGAAGCCACCGTCGGCAGCCCGGCGGAACTCCACGTGGCGGCGCGAGACGGTGACGTCGTCCAGGAAGATGTCGCTCTGCGGGTGACGGCCGGCCGTGGTCAGTTCGCCGTCCAGGAGGAAGCGGCTGCCCGAGTTCGGGCCGCGGCGCACCACCAGCAGGGCGGAACCGATCGGCAGCGCGTCCACGGCCGCCTGGGCCTCCGGGGACAGCGACGGCGTCACGATCTGACCGGTCGCCTCGGCCTCGTAGGCCTCCAGCCCCGAGATCGAGATCGTGGACGTGGTCTCCGACGGCCGTTCGGACGGAGCCCCGGCACGCAGCGGCGCACCACAGTTGGAGCAGAAGCGGCTCGCCTCCGCGTTGGTGTGCCCGCACCTCGTGCATACCGGCAAGGCCGTCATGGACTGAGCCTCCTGCCGCGGATCGCCCGCGGGGACGTTCGAAGCGTACGGAGCGGAGGGAAACCCTCCACCCGTACTTGAGGTTGATGGTTCTCCGAAACCTATGCGGCCGGACGCGGCAGGGTCAACAGACGCCACACCTTGTCCGCCCGAAATGTCGCCGTAGGCCCCGGCGGGCTCGTCGCGGAACAGCGGCCGCCCCTCGGCCGCGCCGTCCTCCTGCCCGTGGCGCGGGGCACGATGACGCGCGGTAGCGGGATCACCGGCCTGCTTGGCCTGCCGCGCGCTCTTGCCGAACAACTTCCCAAACAACTTCACGGGCGATTCCCCTTGACCGAAACAGACCCGCCCGTGGGGCAGGACGAACCCTCGCTACACACAGTTTCCAACACGGACCACCCCGACGAAGTTCCGACCCCCCGCGTCACTGTGATGACGACCGAGCGTAGTCAGGCTGCTTCGATGGCCGCAAGGCGTCCACGACGATCTTCTCAGAACGGACGACATCCGCCGTGGCCTGCTCCTTCTTCAAAGTCTGCACCACTCCACCAGGAATATTGAGCGCCGGCTCCAGGTCCTGCGGATTTCCGATGACTTTGAACCGGTAGGGCTGGACGACTTTGTGGCCGTCGATCTCGATGCCGTCGGAACCCTGGGTGAAGTATGTGTCGGCCACGACCCGTACATCGTTGATCTGGATCGCCTCGGCCCCGGCCGCCCGCAGCTCCTGCAGGGTGTCCAGCAGCTTGTCGGCCTCCAGGCCGCCCTTGGGGTCCGCGATCGTCAGATTGATGCCGGGGCCCTGCGCGGCGACCGTACCGGCGAGCACACCGAGCTGCTGCGCCTTCTGCTCGGTCTGCTTACGGGCCTCCTCGGCCTGGTTGGAGCTGGTCTCCAGTTCGGAGCGCTGGGTCTCCAGCCGGCGCTTCTCGTCCTGGAGCCGCTGCGTGCGGTTGTCGAGCTCGGTCAGGATGCGCACCAGGTCCTCCTGACGGGCGCCCCGCAGGGCCCCGCTGTCACTGGTGGAGCGCACCTGGATGGCCAGCCCGAGACCCAGCACGAACAGCAGCAGCGCGACGATGAGCTGCGCCCGGGACAGCCGCGGCGGCCACAGCCCCGCCAGCAGCCGCTGCCGGCCGGTCTCGCCGGGGGCCGGCTTGGCGGGCCCGGCGTCCAATGCCGGGGCGGCAGGCACCTCGGGCGGCAGGGTCTTCCCGGGCCGCGCGGGCGCGTCGTCCGGCTCGGGGGCACCGGAGTGCCCCGGGGTCTCGGCGCGCTCCGGTGCTCCGGCGCTCTCGGGGACGCCGTCGCTCTCGGGCGTCACGGCGCGCTCGGGGAGTTCTTCGTCGCTCATACGGCGGTCACGCCCGGAAGACGTGGCGGCGGATGGCAGCCGCGTTGGAGAAGATCCGGATGCCCAGGACCACGACCACACCCGTGGACAGCTGCGCGCCGACACCGAGCTTGTCCCCGAGGAACACGATCAGCGCGGCCACCACCACGTTGGAGAGGAAGGAGACGACGAACACCTTGTCGTCGAAGATCCCGTCGAGCATCGCCCGCAGACCGCCGAAGACGGCGTCGAGCGCGGCGACCACGGCGATCGGGAGATAGGGCTCGACCACTGTCGGCACGACGGGGCGGACCACGAGTCCGACCACGACTCCCACGACGAGGCCCAGTACGGCGATCACTTCGTACCCTTCCCTGTTCTGGCGGCGTCCGCCTTCGTGTTGCCGGGCACCGGCTTGGCGTAGCGCACGATCAGACTGGGGGCGGCCGGCAACCGCACCTCGTCCTCCGCGGAGATGCTCGCGCGAATCCCGTAGCTCTGCTGCAGTACGTGCAGATACTGCCCGTCCGCGCTCTCCTGGAAGGCCGTGCTGAGCCGCTGGCCGTCCCCGATCGCCAGCACCGTGTACGGAGGCGCCAGCGGCTTGTTGTCGACCAGTATGGCGTCACCGGCGGCACGAATCGCCGACAGCGCCGTCAGACGCTGGCCGTTGACGGAGATCGCCTCGGCTCCCGACGCCCACAGCCCGTTGACGATCCGCTGCATGTCACGGTCGCGCACCCGGCCGGTGTCGGAGAATCCGTTGCTCTCCCGCGGCCCGCCGCCGTTCCCCGTCGACGCCTCCTTGGCGTCGTCGACGACCAGCTTCACCCCCGGACCCTTGACGGGCGTGGCGCCCGCCTCCAGCGCCACCAGGGCGGTACTGCCGACGCCCTGGTCGCCCAGGGCCGCGCGCTGCTTCGCGTCGACCTCGTCGCGCAGCTGGTCCACGTTCTTCTGCAGAGCGTCCGCGGAGCTCGTGCCGGACTGGATGCGCTCGATCAGCTTCTGGCGTTCCAGCGCCACCGTGGGCGCCGCGACATTCGCCTGCGCGGCCCCGAGCGTGACGACCAGCGCCGCCAGCACCAGCCCCACGGCGAACCCCAGCTTGGCCCGCAGCGTGGTGGGCAGCCGTGAGCTGCCCACCACGCCACGACGCTCCGCCGCCTCCGCGTAGCCGTCGTCGAGGCTGTGATCCATCACGTTGGTCAGCAGCGACATCGAGGCGTCGGGGCGCCGTGGCGGGGCCTTCGGGCTGGGGCTGCTCCCATCCTGGTGCTGCTGCGGCATGCCGCACATCGTTGCACGTCGGGGCCGCTCCACTCGAACGGCCCCCTTACGGCGCGCCGGTCGGGCCCGGAATCAGCGACCCGCGCCCTCCACGATCGCCGACCACTCGTCGAGCAGCTCCTGGGCGGACGCGTCGTCCGGCCCTTCCGCCCACAAATGGGTGACCGCTTCCGCGGGGTCGGGCAGGACCATCACCCAGCGGCCGTCGGGCTCCACGACGCGGACGCCGTCGGTGGTGTCCACCGACCGGTCGCCCGCGGCCTCGACCACGCTCCGCATCACGAGCCCCTTGACCGCCCACGGTGTCGCCACATCGCGGCGCAGCACATGGGCGCGCGGGATCCGGGCGTCGATCTGGCTGAGCGTGAGCTGGGTACGGGCCACCAGGCCGATCAGCCGCACGAACGCCGCCGACCCGTCGAAGACGCTGCTGAACTCGGGGATGATGAAGCCGCCCCGGCCGTCGCCGCCGAAGATCGTGCTCTCCGCCCGGCCGACCCGTGTGAGGTCGTCCGGCGACGTCGTCGTCCACGCCACCTGCGTGCCGTGGTACGCCGCCACCTGCTCGGCGATACGGGTCGTGGTGACCGGCAGTCCCACCCGTCCGCTGCGCCGTTCGGCCGCGACCAGGTCCAGCATCACCAGCAGCGCCCGGTCGTCCTCGACGATCCTGCCGCGCTCGTCCACCAGCGACAGCCGCTCACCGACCGGGTCGAACCGGACACCGAAGGCGGCGCGCGCCGAGGCGACGATCTCGCCCAGCCGCACCAGCCCGGACCGGCGCTCGTCCGCGGTCTCCGTCGGCCGGGCCTCGTTCAGCCCGGGGTTGATGGTGAACGCGTCGACGCCCAGCCGTCCGAGCAGGCTCGGCAGCACCAGCCCCGCGCTGCCGTTCGCCGCGTCCACGACGACCTTCATCCCCGACTCCGCGACACCCGAGGTGTCGACGGCCCGCAGCAGCGAACCGGTGTAGGAGTCGAAAACGCTCGACGGGAAGCGCAGGTCCCCGATCTCACCGGGGAACGCACGCCGGTACTCCTGGCGGGCGAAGACCCGGTCCAGCTTGCGCTGACCGCCCGCCGACAGGTCCGCGCCGCGCTCGTCGAAGAACATGATGTCGACGGAGTCCGGGGTGCCGGGGGTGGTCCGGATCATGATGCCGCCGGCGCTGCCGCGCGCCGTCTGCTGCCTGGCCACCGGCAGCGGGACGTTCTCCAGGTCCCGGACGTCGATGGCGCTGGTCTGCAGGGCCGAGATCACCGCGCGCTTCAGCGCTCGCGCACCACGGGAGTGGTCGCGGGCCGTGGTGACCGTGGACCCCTTCTTCAGCGTGGTGGCGTAGGCACCGGCCAGCCGGACGACCAGTTCCGGGGTGATCTCCACGTTCAGGATTCCCGAGACACCGCGCGCACCGAACAGATGCGCCTGGCCCCGCGATTCCCAGATGACCGACGTGTTGACGAACGCGCCGGCCTCGATGGTCTTGAACGGATAGACGCGGACGTTGCCCGCGATGATCGACTCCTCGCCGATCAGGCACTCATCGCCGATCACGGCACCGTCGTCGATCCGCGCCGCCCGCATGATGTCGGTGTTCTTGCCGACCACACAGCCGCGCAGGTTCGTTCCCTGACCGACGTAGACGTTGTCGTGAATCACGGCCTTGTGCAGGAACGCCCCGGACTTGACGACCACGTTCGAGCCGATGACCGTGTGCTCGCGGATCTCCGCTCCGGCCTCGACCTTCGCGTAGTCCCCGATGTACAGCGGACCGCGCAGTACCGCGTCGGGGCTGACCTCGGCACCTTCGGCCACCCAGACGCCCGGTGAGATCTCGAAGCCGTCGAGATCCACATCGACCTTGCCCTCGAGGACGTCCGCCTGCGCCTTGATGTAGCTCTCGTGCGTGCCGACGTCTTCCCAGTAGCCCTCGGCGATGAAGCCGTAGACCGGCTTGCCTTCCTTCATCAACTGCGGGAAGACATCGCTCGACCAGTCGACGGACGTGTCGGCGGCCACGTAGTCGAAGACCTCGGGCTCCATGACGTAGATGCCCGTATTGACGGTGTCGGAGAAGACCTGGCCCCAGGTCGGCTTCTCCAGGAAGCGCTCGACCTTGCCCTCTTCGTCCACGATCGTGATGCCGAACTCCAGCGGGTTGGGCACCCGCGTCAGGCATACGGTGACAAGTGCGCCCTTTTCCTTGTGGAATTCGATGAGCTCGGTGAGGTCGAAGTCCGTGAGCGCATCGCCCGAAATCACAAGGAAGGAGTCGTCCTTGAGCGCCTCTTCGGCGTTCTTCACACTCCCGGCTGTCCCGAGTGGCTTTTCCTCATTGGCGTAGGTGAGCTCCATGCCAAGTTCTTCGCCGTCCCCGAAGTAATTCTTGACGAGGGATGCGAGGAACTGCACGGTCACCACGGTCTCGGTGAGACCGTGCCGCTTGAGCAGCGTCAGCACGTGCTGCATGATCGGCCGGTTCGCAACCGGCAGCAGGGGCTTGGGCATACTCGAGGTCATTGGGCGAAGGCGCGTGCCTTCACCGCCGGCCATCACGACGGCCTTCATGTCGGAAAAGTCCTCCTTGCGGCTCAATCAGCCGTGGCGTCCATCCGCACAAGTCTGCGGACCTGCACTACATAGAGGATCCCTGCCCACCAGTACAGAGTTGTACCCCATCCGGCGAACGCCCATCCGCAAATTGCGGCCAGCGTGGCGAGCCATCCGCTGCCATCACTCAGCAACAACAGCGGGAAGGCGTACATCAGGTTGAAGGTGGCTGCCTTGCCCACGAAGTTCACCTGCGGCGGCCCGTATCCGTGCCGCCGGAGGATCAGGAGCATTACCCCCATCATCACCTCCCTGGCCAACAGGAGCAACGGCAGCCACAAGGGGAGGATGTCCCTCCAGGTGAGCCCGATCAGGGTGGACAGTACGAACAGCCGGTCCGCGGCCGGGTCGAGGAGCCGGCCGAGATTGCTGACCTGGTTCCACCGCCGCGCGAGCTTGCCGTCCAGATAGTCGCTGATGCCGCTGAGCGCGAGCACCAGCAGAGCCCAGCCGTCGGCCTTCGGACCGCCGAACTCCGGCCACAGGATCAGCCACAGGAACACCGGAACGCCCACCAGGCGAGCCATACTCAGGATGTTGGGGATCGTGAAGATCCGATCCGTTTGCACCCGTGTCTCCTGGACCTCCACCGGGGGCCCCTCCTGTATGTACGTGCCGATGATTCCACCCGACCCTACCCCAGACGACAAAAAGGCCTGGCCTCGGATCGAAGATCCGAGGCCAGGCCTCGTAATAATTGTTCGGCGGCGTCCTACTCTCCCACAGGGTCCCCCCTGCAGTACCATCGGCGCTGAAAGGCTTAGCTTCCGGGTTCGGAATGTAACCGGGCGTTTCCCTAACGCTATGACCACCGAAACACTA